>JAKQGS010000010.1 GCA_029556045.1 Pseudomonadota bacterium
AAGATGATATCCGCGACCCTTTACTGAGCCACAATCACAAGCGCATCAATGTCTTGGCAAGCTGCCTGATGATCGGCAAAGCCCTCAACCGCACGCGAAATAAGATGGTGCAAAACCTGGCCGTTGACCTCACCGGTACCACCATCCGCATCACGGCTGAATATGTGGGGGACTTTCCCCGCCTGGAGCAAGCTCAATTTCAAAAGATTGCCCCTCATGTCGCCCGATGTTTTGGCCGGCCGGTATCCTTGCATATGAAACACCTGGGCGCTGGCATCCCAACGTCGATGCCAGCGACGAAAAATCACCAGAGAAACACCTGAGTCACCCACCAGCTGCCATTGGCAAAATGGACCCCAATGCCGGAACCTCGAAAATTACCGAGCAGGTTGTCGCGATGGGGTTTGTCGTCAATCCACAATTTAACGATTCCCTGTGCGGCCGCGTCAAGGTTGGTGCCGTAATAATTGGGAGAGAAGGCCATATTCTCCGCCGCGAGGTTAAACTGCACACCGGGGAAGGCAGGACGCAATACCTGCATGTGATCTTGCGGGGTCGCATGCACCACCTGTCCGCGTTGAGCCGACTTTTTCGACCACTCCCGAGCGGCATAAGCCACCCTGGGGTCGTAGAACAGCGCGGAAAGCCCCTTGCTGCGACGATAGTCGTTAACTAATTTGGCCATGGTGGCTTCCATGATACAGATATCGTTGATCGCTTCGATGCACAGAGCATTCGGATCAGCCGGGGGCTTTACCGCTGGGGAATTACCGGAAGAGCGGTCCGGTTGGTTCGACACAATTTTGCCATCTTCGATTTTCACCTGATCCGGGCGATCGGGTTTTTTTGATATGGGAGGAGTTTTAGCCTCGGTCTTGGAGGGGCTGTTGGCATTATTTTGCAGGGTATCCTGCCGGCGGTCGTTGTCCAGATCCGAGCCACAGCCGATTGTCAGTCCTTGACCGACGACCAAAACGAGCCCCATAACCCGGCTTTTAAAAGATGAGTTCCGATAGAATTTCAACATGTTACCCCCTAGATTAGGCAATTCAACTTCCGCTGGATGTGGGAACAATGTAAAAGCCCCTCCATGAGAAGCCTTTAAGATCAAGGACGACGTCTGTGGATCAGGAATTTATCACAAAATGTCAGAAGTGGTGGACACCGGAACGATTGCAAAAGATCACCGGTGGCAAAAACCTCCTATTAACTCCGCCCCGGGCCCCCGCCCTCCTGCGGGTGATGGGACTGCTCAACCAAGATGGTTCCATGTCCTCGGACAACACCAGCAAGTTTTTACAGATCAATCACATGCTGCAGCTGATGATGCCGAGTTTAGAGGATTTGCGCGAACGGTTTAAAGTGGTGCGTATTTTTGACGTTGGCTGTGGCAATTCATTCTTGACCTTGCTGGTGGCATGGCTTTTTCGCACCCACTGGGGCAAAGATTGTGAAATCATCGGGGTGGATTTGAATGCCAAAGTCATTCAGCAAAGTGTGCAAAGGGCCAAAACCCTCGGCTATGAGTCCTGTCTGAAATTTGCCGTGGCGCCCATTTCCAACACCACCTGGCAGGATATCTATACCCAATCCTTTCCCCTGTCACCGGATCAGGAAGTCCCACGCCCTCAC
>JAKQGS010000011.1 GCA_029556045.1 Pseudomonadota bacterium
CATGGCGTTAAAGGGGATTTTGCCGGCGTAGCGGGCTCCCCGATGGAACAGCTGGTGCTGTCCAAAGATCACCATATCAGCCCGTTGCACGCAGGCGGACCGATGGACCTCCTGGGCTGGTGTGCCGGATGGTATATCCAAATGATAACTGCCCGAGTTTTCGCTCAGGATTTTTTGCAGGGACTCGCTGCGACGACGCATCTGGCGCTCAAGGCCATGACGGATTTCTCCCAGTTTGTCTCGCACGCCCGTCAGCATCGCATCCGGGGACCGAAAGTCGTCGTCCCGCAGCATTGAACGAAGGCTCGATCGCAACTCGCTTTGTTCCTGCACATGGGTATGAAATACCGAACAATGGCCAAGTTTAGAGGCCAATTTTTCCCCAAAGGCCATGGCTTCCGCTCCACCGGATCCCAGGTCATCCGCAATGGTGAGGCGGATGGGCGTGCGGCTGAGGTCCAAAGACAAGCCGGCAGGTACCACCATGACGGGGCGGGTGGATTCCGTGGCCAGTTCCACCGCCATCGATAGTTCCCCGGGGGATTTGCGATGTTTGGACGATCCTCCGATCACCACCATATCCACTTGATTCTGATCCATGTCCTCACGAATCATCTGCAGAACTTCACCAATGTGTATGCCGGTGCTGACATCCAGCTCTGGGGGAAGGCTGTGGCGAACGGTGTCCAAGCGCTCGCGGGCCATCCGCATGTTCTCCTCCCGCAGGGCATGCAGGAGGGACGTGGAGGAATAGTCCGTGTTGTGAGCTAAAAGGTTTTCCGCCCAAGGATCAGCCACATGGATCAGGCGCAACGACGACCCTGTTTGCCGGCATAACGCCACCGCTGTATTCAGAGTTGATTCCAGCTTGTCGTCAAACTGCACGGCAACCGCTATTTTTTCCAATTTGCGACTCATGGCGTTCATAAAAGCCTCCCATTCGTATTATCGCGCGCTGTGATGTCGCATTTGATGAAGCAAGGGCTGTGCCAGGCAATTGTGCGAGATTTTAGGGGGATTTTGGGGGAATTGTGGCGGAAATCGAACACTGTTGCGGTTATTCAGCGCCAGATCACGCCAATTTCTCAGGTGGTGGGAATGATATTGCGATGTGGGAGTTTAGAGAGAAAGTTCAACAGGAGGGGATGATTGAGCGCCAGACGCTGGCGCCAACGGGGGATGGGCAACCATCGGAATTCACCCCATGGGGGCATTCCCCGTTTGCCGTGGGCAAGTTCGCGGGGCAGAGAGCGTTGCAAACGAAGCAGAGCCCCATAGGGGGCTGGAAATCTGGTATTTACAGGGAACGCCACCCACGTATGACCATAGAAATCCGTTCGCCGTAACAGAGCTTTTAAGAGGGCCAGGAATATGGATTCAAATTCCGGGTGGGGCATCTGGACCCAAAGTCTGACGATGGTGACCCCCTGAGAGGGGAGATGGTCCAGAATCACAGAGCCCACTTCTTCCCCGATATTACTTTCTGCGATCAAGCGCTCACTTTTAACGCCCCTCCCTGAGGCTATGGGGCTTCCCCCCCCCTCTGCGATCACCTTCAGGGACGATTTGGCCGCTCCCACGTCTATCCGATCCAGAACGGTTTCGCTCCGTACCGGTAGGGCTGTTACATGTAGGCCTGACAAATAAAGCAATGAGAAATCCTTTCGGGACCATAGGCTACCCGAACGCCTAAAAGCAAAATCGGGTCCATGGGCATTGGGGGTGTAACAAGTTAGAAAAAAAGGGAAAAAAATTTAAGGTTCAACGGCGCTGCTGTTTAAAGCGTTGACATGGAAGTCTCTGACATAGGCATGGCATTCCGATTTTTAAAAATCGAGTTGGGGCCGTTGGAAAAATTACAGGAGCGTATGGAACGAGCTGGTGGTTGTTCCCAACAAATTCCATCAGTGAAATGAGGAGGCTACCAACATCGAATTTCATTGGTTTAATATGGATCAGAAAAGACTCAAGAAAAAATAAAAATTGCCGATAAGTACCAAAGATTGGGTCACGACAAAGTGGGGTCTCAAATCTCCTAATAAAGGATGTCCTCTATGAAACCATGCGAGCTCGTTATTCGTGTAATCTGCTGCATTTCGCTGTTGGCCACCCTGCCGGCCTGCAATAGTGGCAACGATCGTTATATGAGCCCCGCTAACTTTGGCGTACAAGCGGGTGAGGATGCCAGAGCCGCCAAACAGCGGGAAGAAGATCAGGGTGCGACGGATAAGCAGCAGGGATCCAACGGGTCCAACGATGCTGTGGTCGACACCGACAATGACGGTG
>JAKQGS010000031.1 GCA_029556045.1 Pseudomonadota bacterium
ATCAGCACCGGCGGCTTTGGCGTCATTACAACGCTTGGTATCCACCGCACGTTGCACCCCAAAGGATTTACCCAGATACAACTCGTGAAGATCCGGTGCTTTAAAGCCTGTGCCATAGGAGGCGCGGATCTTGAGGTATTCGGTGGGGGTTACTGTGGTGCCAACCTTATAGGTGGTAGCTGTCCCGGTTTTTTCGCCCAGGTCGTCGTAACGTCCGGCAGCGGTTAATTCCCACATTTTAAAGACCGGCAAGGAGACTTCCGCAAAGATCGCATCATTCTTGCGATCGCCGGAGCCGTCGCTTCCCGCGCCACCCAGGATCTTGTCGGCGTTGGTCAGGGGGTCGGAGCGATCTGCAAACGTTTCTTCGCGGTGATCCACACCAGCGGCATAACCAACCTGTCCACCGGCTAGTTCCAGCGGGGTCATACCGTTAAAGATCAGAGCCCAGGTATTGAGTTCCGAAGTACCTTCCCGTAGGGTTGAGGCTTCAATCGCTTTGCGGGCGTCCTGTTTTTCCTTGGTATCG
Source organism: Pseudomonadota bacterium (assembly GCA_029556045.1). The sequence continues at coordinate 530 of JAKQGS010000031.1, forward strand.
AAGGTGTTCAGTACAAACGGATCCAATACGCCGCTGTTAAAGGCTTCCGAAGCCGCGTCTTCATAGATCTGGCCACCGGCACCGATCTGCAGGTTTCTCAAACGAATGCGGCTGGCGGACAATTCCCACTCATGATCATCTCCCAAATCACCCTTCAGGCCGATGACCTGTGAAAACGTCTCGTTGGTGTTGTCGGTCTTACGAGGGCCAAAGTCCAGGTAACGGCGGATCAGGGTAATATCCTTGCCGTAGGTGTTGGACGGGGCATCCTTGCTCAGAGAGATCGCACCGGGGGCTGCGCCGTTGGCGGTGAGGGTATAAGCGCGGGAATAACGGAACTCACCAAATACGGAGAGTCCACTCATGATCTTGTGGTTAAACGACGTGAAAATCGATTCCCGCTCAGAAAACGGCTGCACCTGATAGAGAGGACCGATGTCAAATTTACACACGGTGGCATCCGTCCCATCGGGATTTTTGCCATCGACGCTGATGCGGTCAGCCGGACAGTCGGCCCAGGCCTGCTTGATGGTGCCCGCTGATGAATCATTTTCATCCACGGGGATGATCACGTATCCTGGCGTGCCATTGGGGCTGCGGCCGTCTTCCTTACCGTCCGGAGATATGCCGGACTTGATGTAGGGGCGGTCTTTGGCCATGATGGGATGCCGTTCAAAATGCTCCGCCGCAAACAACACGGTGGTTTTTTCAGACATGGAGCCCGAAACGATTTGATAGGTTTTTTCCGTCCCATCACCCCGCTCACTCATGCCCAGACGTACCGAAGCGTTGGTGCCATTGTAGTTTTTCTTGGTGATGATATTCAGTACGCCGGCGATGGCATCAGAGCCGTAAATAGCCGACGCTCCATCGGTGAGATACTCAATACGCTCGACGGCCGCCATGGGGATCTGGTTTAAATCCACAAAATCGCTGTCAATCGCGTTGGTGGGGAGGCGACGTCCGTTCAACAGAACAAGGGTGTAACTCTCATCGAACTCACGTCCTTGAAACGCGGAAGAACCAGCGCTTTGGTTCAGTGTCTGGTTTTCAGTGGTGAGGGTGACGTTGCCCCCCATGCCGTTCCGCAAGAAGTCCGCCACGGTGTTATTGCCGGATTTTTCCAGTTTTTCGCTGGAAATCACCTGCACCGGTGTGGCGGTCTCCACATTGATCTGCCGGATGCGGGATCCCGTCACGATAATCCGCTCGGTGGTTTCTTTTTTGGCCGGAGCTGCAGCGGCTGGCTTGGCTGGCGCAGCGGGAGCCGCAGGGGCTGCTGCTGGTGCGTCTGGCGCGGGCGGTGCCGGCGGCGGTGTTGGTTCAGCGACAGGAGCTGGAGCGTCCGGAGCAGTGGCCGGCGCCTGACCCTGGGCCAAAAGGTTCGATGTTGCGGCGGTCAATAAGCCAACAATGGCATAAGCGACCAACCGGTTGTGGGATGGTTTCATGAATCCTCCTAGAAACGCGTCAAAACGGCCATAACAAACTTATTTGTCAGGGGAATATAGACGTGTTTTGCGTTTAAGACAATCGCGGAATGGAGGGTTTCATGCATCGAAAAAAAACCCCGGCCTGGTGTTCAGGCCGGGGTGAATTGAACGAAAGATTTTTAGTTAACCTGCGACAATCCCTTTGGTTAGTATAGCTTAACCATCACCGCTTTCACCACAACCCGGGCACCGTAGGGAAGTTCACCAAAGATCAGGGTGCCACCCTGGCGCTGGAAGTTGGTGGTGGCTTCGTCGTTCACATAAACCACCCAGGGCAGGGCCGTATTGGTAAAGGGCTCTTCACTCATCTCAAAGGTGGTTTTGTGAGCAGACACGTACTGAAAGGTCATGCTGATGCGTTCACCCGCCGCAAACCCACACCCGGACAGATCCACCCGTTGCTCAGTCACCACAATCTTATCGCTGGGGCAGGCACCGGACAGGGCGGAAACAACCTCTAAAGTATCCGCCAACACCGGAAACTGGGTGGGTACCACCCCATCGGGTCCGATCGGGGAACTATAGTGTACATAGAGATGACGACCGGCCGCAAAATCACTCGCGTCGATCACCAAGGCCTTATCTTCCACCGTATAAGCCACGTCCTGCCCCTGCTCATTGGTGACCGCCACCACTTCCCCCAGGATCAGTGGATAACGCAGCTGGGGACCACCGGAGCGGCTGAAGGAAATCTGAATCGATGCACCATCGACCGGAGCTTGGTTAAACTTCACCCACTGGTTTTTGGCATCGTATTGATACTGACCACCATCCACCAGCTGCTGGTTGACCCGCACTTCCAATGAAGCGACGTCGATATCAGCAGGAACCATAAAACTATCCATAAGTGCACTGCCATCACGGTAAACCACTTTGATCTCAGAACCAACCGGAGGGGTACCAAAGTCGATGGTGCGGGTGGCCGCATCGTATTGAAAGTTTCCCGCATCCACCGGGTTGCCATCGATAAAGACCTCCAGGCCATTGCTGTCGGCGGCACCCATCAGGGTGAAACGAGCCACCGGATCTTTGGCGCGGTATTTATAACTAAAGCGAATCTCGGCACCTTCAGTGGGAGCGCTGTCAAATTCCACCACTTTACCCACGACTTTGTAACCGCTGCTCATCAGCTGCCCGTTGACGAATACCTCTAATTGGTCAACGAGGGGGGCAAATTTCAGCACAAATTGGTTTTTCAGGATGACACTGATATTGGTGCTGATCTTGGCCAGCGTATCCGTGTAATCGTTGGAGCAGATGGAGCCCCAGTCCCCTTGGCTACGAGAGATCACATCACTATAGATATCAGCACGGTTATAAGCGGTGGAACACATATCCTGGGTTTGACTGGCGTGCCACACCAGGCCGTAAACCCGGGCGTTCACACCCACCTGCCGAATACTGGCGAGATAATCCAAAAGATAATCACCGCTGCGGTCGGCACCCGTACACCCTTGACCGTTGCTACAGTTGTCCTCGTCACTGACGATCAACACCGCCAGAGTCGAGTTGGAGCGCAACCAGCTGCCGCCAGCGCACTGCCCCTGCAGAGCCGACACCGCCTGGTAAATGCCTCGCTCGTTACCCGAGCCTTTGATGCCGGCAGTCACCGCTTGTGCAAACGCGGCCGTAGGGTTGGCATCGTTTTTATTGATGAGGGCCCGCAGGCAGCCATCGTTGGTATCGGTGGTGACCACGCCGATGCGCCAGTCGCTTTGACTAACTTCCTGCAATAACGGCGACAGCTTGGTGGAGAGATTAGCCTGCTCCTCAGTCATAGAGCCTGAGTTATCCACCACCACTAGGATGTCCAGAACCCCCATGGTTTGGGAGTTTTGCTGAAAGGTTTCCTGACCGATGGAGTCCAGGGTGCCCTGGGAGAAAATTTCGGTCTTTTGAGCCCGGATCTTTTGTTGGTAGGTGACAGCGTCCTGCGAGGTCTGGCCGTTCATGGTGATGTCCTGCACCACTTCGTCGCCGCCCCAGGCAAAATCCAGCGCGGCATCGGCCAATTCGGTGGCAAAAAACACCTTTTCCACGCTTTCCATGCCATTGGTGGGATCGGAAACCACATCCCCTGGCCCGTCTTCTCCCGGAATCACGCCGGCAGGATGAATGTCATCCTGAAAGGCTGGTTTCTGTTTACCACAGGCCAGCATGCCGAGCAGGGCAATGCTCACAAGGTTGACCGGCGTGCCCCATGGCCGCAAACGACAATTCTTAAACATAGGTGGACTCCTCTAAGTTGTCCGGAAACGGTGGACGGGGGATCACGTACTCCCATCACCTTTCATTCAACGGAATTATTTTTAAAAAATTAAAATGAAATTATTTAGCGCCTGTGTTTTCGGATGGTTACATCTGGCATTTAAGAGGTGGGAAATTGGCCACGAAAGGACTTTTCTAAGCAGTCTCAAATTGTAATTTTTAACCTTGGGTTTTCGCTATGTTATGCCTGTTGTTAGCTGGTTTTCCAAATTGCGATGTAACACCATGATTTCATGCGTCATTAGATGCTGAGCGCAGCGAAGCATCTCGATTGTCCAGATACCTTCATAAGAATACAAGAGGGGGCGCTTCCATCCGGAAGCGACCCCTGTTTGGAGTCTACCATTCTTACTTTTAGAAAGATTGTGTCAGCTGTGCGTAAACCGTCCGACCGTTGGGGCCATAAAGCTCCTTCACGCGACGATCGTCACCGGGACGTTGTGTCATGTCCATGGGAAATGTTGTGTTGAGTAGGTTCAATGCCCCAAGACTAAAGGTTCCATTCCAGGCATGGGTGTAGGTGTAATTCGCATTGTAGGTCGTATACGATGCTATGCGACCGACTTTTGTTTCCGTCTTGTGCTGAGGTATGTAATTGTGTGACAAATTCATCGCATGGCTGCCGATCCCGTAGTTCACTCGATTGGTCAAACGCCATTTCGGTTTGCCACGCTCTCCCAGCTCATCGACTTCAGGAGATCCAGGAACTTTCGTGACTTTTGAAAAACTTTTAGCGGAGTAGGCGGAACCAAAGCCGACTCTATGTCCATCCATGACCACCGCCGCAAGGTCAAGATTGACATCGTATCCGGCTTCTTTCTTTGTTCCCAGGTTGAGAGTCTCAAGGCTGAATTCCTTGAGGTTACCATTGGCATCACGGGTAACTGTGGAATTTCCTATGGAGCGGTTTTCTGCAAGAGCATCCAAAAGATCCTGAGCTTCCACCACAGCCACGATGTCTTTAATTTCCGTGTGCCAGTAGTCGAAGCTTAAAGAGTTACCGGCAATCGGCTCAAATCCAACACCGAGGTTGTAGGTTTCCGATGTCTCTTCTTTCAAATTCCGATTACCGCGATATACGTTGCGGACTTCATTGATTAATGGGCAATTCTCCTTATCGTCATAACTAAAGCCATTCGCTTTACAGGTTGGCTTGTCTTGGACGTTGGCCAAACCAACCGATTGCCCGCGATACAGATCTCTCAGAGTGGGAGCTTTAAAACCCGTGGACCAGTTGGCGCGAACCAATAGGGACTCCAGAGGGCGAACGCTGACACCAACTTTCGGGTTGGTGGTACTGCCAAAATCGCTATACTTGTCGTGACGTGCCGCCAGCTGAAGATCCACACCTTTGTAGACAGGCACCGCAAGTTCAGCAAACACAGCATCCACTTCTCGCGATCCGCTGTCGCCCTTATCTTGTTCTACCCCAAAGATATCACCGCGCTCTGACTGGCGATCGATTTGTTTTTTATAATCTTGCTCGATACGATTAACACCAACCGCAATTCCCAGTGGACCGGCTGGAAGATCAAAAGCTTCCCCCGACATGATGCCGTTGTATGTACGCATTTCTGTGGTGGTTATGACAAATGGCTGATAAGAGAGTTCATCCACGACATCCTGATTGCTTGCATCCAACTCGTTGGCAAATGGATTGTATCTTCCTTCTGAAATCGCAGCAACCAGCCCAGACTTCCGAAAAAAACCTTCCGGATTAACAGAGAACTTTTTCCCTCGCACATTGCTGGCAGAGACTTCCCAGTTCCAGGCATCACCAAGATCCCCCTTAACGCCGATGGTTGCACCGATGCTGGTATTATCTTCTTCCCAGGTCCGCAGTCCCCATGGCAACCCACGATAGGTGATTAAGATACCATCTTCTGTATCTTCAGTGGGTATGCCCATGTTCGCAATGATGTTTGGGTTGGCAGCAATGTCGTCTTTCGTGATGGTGAATTCACCGGCATTAGGTGCCATGTTCCACTTGTTGATATTACGGGCGGCCGTGATGGAAGAAAACAGACTCAGACTATTGGTGATGCGATATTCCGAGTTATTCAAAACGCTGATCTGCGTCGTTTCCGGTGAAAAAGCCGATGTGGCGCCATAGTTGTAGGCACAGCCTTCTGTACCATCAGGTAACTCAATGGTTGGATTATCGGCAGGGCAGTTGGGGGACTTACGCCAGGCTTTCGGATCATCTGTTGAATCGTCCGGGGTGCCCGCATCCCCGAGATCCTTCAGCACAACGTAGTTACCCGGATACGAATACATACTCAGGCCAACTTTGGTCCAATCGCGATCTCGGTAATAAACCGGTGCGATATGTCTGTAACTCAGGGTGGTCAACGTTGAGTATTTGTCGTTGCTGGTACCGGTCACCATATTGTATAGGCGCTCCTCGCCACCGGGCAAAGAATTCTTGGTGCCGCGGGCCAGGAACGTCGTCCCCGTATAGTTCTTCCGGGTGATGATATTGATCACACCACCGGTGGCATCGGAGCCGTAAATAGCGGATGCGCTGTCCAGCAATACATCGATGCGTTCAATAGCCGCCATCGGGATCACGCTGAGGTCCACTACGCCTTCGCCGCCTTCGTCCGGCAGGCGCCGACCATCCAAAAGTACTAATGTGTTTTCTGCACCCAGACCCCGCAGGTTCACCTGCGATACCGTTCCCCGGGTATCGTTGACAGTTGAGGAGCTATAGGAGCCTTCCGATGAAACCGAAAGGGTTTGTACGAAGTCCGCCACGGAGGACTGACCGCTCTTTTCCACTTCTTTTTTATCGATAATCTTCACATTGGAAACCGACTCTGTATCGATCTTACGGATGTGGGTTCCCGTGACGACGATCCGTTCAACTTTTTTGTCGTCGGTTTTGGAAGCCTCTTTTTTCTCTTCCTTTTTTTCCTCAGGTTTGGCCACAGCTGCGGGAGCTGCCGCCGGTGCCGGCGCTGCTTCCGGTGTCGGGGCAGGCTGGGCCGCGGGGGCCGCCGCTGGTGCTTGTTCCTGACCATAGGCAGTGGTTACCACCCCACCCAAGGCCACCAGCAATCCGAGTCTTACAAATGGACGCATCCTGTTCCTCCCTTATGTAAAGTCACCGTAAACAAAGCCGATGGAGTCGGCTTCTCCCTCTTAACCCATTCTTAAAAAATTCCTGCCCCGACATTACCGTTATGATCCCCGTTGAGCAACCATGTTTTCACCCCCAAGCTTGCGTATTATTTAATCTCCTTGGCGGTTTATGCCTATTCCCCAGATCGACATCCATCATTGCGCCAATCCGGCGGTCAATGGGTGGAAAGCCCACTGATGTATTGCTTTTTAAAGAGAAAAACTTTAATCTTTACTTAGCAGAGTCCCCTTCTATCGAGGTGATGAAGTTGGGTTAGTCAAAGCGAACGTTTCAAACGTTTGGTTCGGCTGGCTCAGGAATTAAGAGTGCACCGAACTAAGGCGGTGCCAATCAGTTTAGGAGTTTGGAAAGCATGGGTAAGAAATTGTTTGTAGGCGGGTTAAGCTGGAACACGGATGACAATGGACTTCGCGATGCGTTTGCACGTTTCGGCGATATCGAGGAGGCTAAAGTCATCACAGATCGCGAAACCGGCCGCTCGAGGGGCTTTGGATTCATCACCTTCTCTGACGACGATGCAGCAATGCGGGCCGTCCAAGAACTGGACGGAACAACACTTGATGGCCGCACCATCAAAGTCAACGAAGCCCAAGACAAGCCTCGTGACGATCGCGGCCCACGCGGCGGTGGCGGCGGTGGCTTTCGCTCCAATCGTGGCGGCGGCGGCGGTGGTCGTTACTAAGATTGTCTGAATACAGAATTATTAACCGCCTGATACCATCAGGCGGTTTTTTTATACCCTAGAAGTGATTTCTAAACCCCATCTGCGTTGTTGTCTTCGTCGCGGCGGTGCTCATTTACCCGACGTAAACTCCGCGCCGCCGCTCCTCGACGTCTAGCATCTAGGGTTTAGAAATCACTTCTAGGGCGTGTCCTCATAAAAAATGCCCCCGGGGAACCGGGGGCTTCGCATTTTCAGGTCAGCGCAAGTCAGCTCAGACTTTTGGACCGTAGTCCACCAGCGCTTTACCAGCATTGGTATCGGTGAAACGCTGGAAGTTCTTCACAAACATTTCCGCCACTTTCTTTAGCTGAGCATCATAAGCATCTTTGTCTTTCCAGGTGTTGCGCGGATTCAGAATAAACGAATCAACACCGGGAATCGCTTTGGGCACCATGAAGTTAAAGATCGGGAATTTTTCAAATTCTGCTTTTTCCAGGCTGCCATCAAAGATCGCGTCGATGATGCGACGGGTGTCCTTGATGCTCATCCGACTGCCCACACCATAACCGCCGCCGGTCCAACCGGTGTTGACGAGATACGCGGCGGATCCGTGTTCCTTCATCTTATGAGCCAGAATTTCACCGTACTTGGTGGGGTGAACCATCAGAAAAGCTGCCCCAAAGCAGGAGGAAAAGGTGGCAGTGGGCTCTTTCACACCCAACTCGGTGCCGGCAATCTTGGCGGTGTAACCGCTCAGATACTGGTATTGCGCCTGGTTAAAGTCCAGTTTGGACACGGGAGGCAATACACCAAAGGCATCACAGGTGAGGAAAATGATGTTCGCTGGGTGGGTTCCCTTGGATACCGGACGCACGATGTTTTCGATATGGTTGATCGGATACGAAACGCGGGTGTTTTCCGTTTTGGAGGTATCCGCAAAGTCAATGGATCCGTCCTTGCGCAGCGTCACGTTTTCCAGCAGCGCATCGCGGCGGATCGCATTATAGATATCCGGTTCATTTTCTTTGGACAGGTTCACAACCTTGGCGTAGCAGCCGCCTTCAAAGTTAAACACACCATCGTCATCCCAGCCGTGCTCGTCGTCACCAATCAATGCGCGTTTAGGGTCAGCGGAGAGGGTTGTTTTTCCGGTGCCGGAAAGGCCAAAGAACAGGGCGGTGTCGCCGTCCTTGCCTTGGTTGGCGGAGCAGTGAAATGAACCGATTCCCTTCAGTGGCAGAAAGTAGTTCATCATGGTGAAAATGCCTTTTTTAATTTCACCACCGTACCAGGTCCCGCCGATCACGGTCATGCGTTCTTCGATATTAAATGCCGCATAAACTTCCGACCGCAGCCCCAGTTCCTTGTGTTTTTCACACTTGGTTTTGCAGGCGTTCAGGATGGTCCAGTCCGGTTTGAAGTTTTTCAGTTCTTCCGTCGTGGGACGGATAAACATGTTTTTGGCGAAATGGGCCATCCAGGCCACTTCCGTGACCAGACGGATGGACAGGCGGGTGGCGGGGTTAGCACCGCAAAAGACGTCCATGACGTACAACTTGCGATTGTTTAAACGCTCCAGGGAGATGTTTTTCAGCTCGTTCCAGACACTCGGGGTGATCGGGTGGTTGTCCGAGCCGGTGCCGGTCCACCACACGTTGTTTTCGGAATCAGGGTGTTTAACGATGTATTTATCTTTGGGAGAGCGGCCCGTAAAACGGCCGGTATCCACCGCAACGGCACCAGTGGCGGTGACATAACCTTTGGCAAAGTCGTTGCCATCGTATTCCGTCTCGTGCTGAAACAATTCATCGTAGCTCAGATTGTGATAGAGCTCGGTGGCGGCGCTGATGCCGATGCGGGTTAGTCCGATATCCTGAAGCATTTGATTCACATTGGGCATGAAACACCTCAACTAAGGGTCAAAATAAAATGACGATTCCATTGGAATCGCCCCAAACAACCGATAAGACCCAGCTGTTTTAATCCAATTTAAAGATTTTGCAAAGGGAGAGTTGTGGGGTTTATTGCGTACGGGTTTTGGGAGTAGGTTGCAATTTTATCTATTTATATCATACTGTTACAAATTGATACTCAACGTATGCTTTTTCGGAACCGATCAATCTGTCAGCTCATTCCCACAAGATCACCCGAAAAGAGGATTATTTCCGATGACACGGTCGCCCAATGAAAATGATGTTACGTACCTCTCGGAGGTTACCGCCGCCGACACCCAAACGGGGAGCCTTCCAATCCCGAAGCGGGAATACCAACCTCCTGTCGTCCTGACGATTGGGGATTTCAAAGCCCTCACTCAAGCTAAGGGGGGTAAGAAAGGTGATGGTCCCGGTCGACCCCGCTCCCGCCTAGTCTGGAACGGCTGATGCGAATTGCCATACCCGGTCAATGAGGACCCGAGCCGACCAGAGCAACGCCGCTATCGCATTGGCAACGCCTTAAATTCGAGGAGAACAAGGCGCGATGGGAGGCGAGGGCCGGAGTTGACATGCCCGGTCAATGAGGACCCGAGCCGACCTGAGCAACGCCGTTATCGTCGAATTTAAGGCGTTGCCCAAAAAAGGGGCCGGTCCCCCATAACTATCGCCGGGAAACCTTTTTTACCCTCTAGGGTGGCCCAAACGTGATCCAACACAAAACACAACCATGGATGTTATCGTCCGATACGGTGAAAAATTATCCCCGCAAACCTACCCTGTTGTTTTTATTACCCTGCACATGCACATCCCCAACTTTTTTAATCACCTCTTGATGTCTCACCAATCGTTTTTATCACCTTTTTCAAAGCGTTTTCCGTGGGTTGCATATGAATTAATCATCACGAACAAATTCACTGTGTCTTGGTGTTCCGAATTTCTCATGCTACCCTCTCGCCTCGCAGAAGCAGTCAGCCCACTGCTGCTGCCAGTCCACTGGCTTTGAAGTTGAGCCATTATCCTGAGGTGCAATCTATGATCACCAATCCAAGCATCCATGGCGCCATGTCGATCCGCTGGGACGGCCCCCTACCTCCAGCCCCCGTGTTTGAAACGGGTATCCGGAGAGCCCCCAAACGGGAACTGAACCTTTCGCCTCGGGAAACCACCCTGGCGGTTAAAAATGCGCTGCGTTATGTACCGGAGGAGTTTCACGCCACACTGGCGCCGGAGTTTCTCAACGAGCTGATGGAACGGGGGCGCATCTACGCCTATCGCTTTCGTCCGACGGGGAAACTTCAGGGACGCCCCATCGAGGAATACAAGGGCCGCTGTCTGGCGGGCCGCGCCTTTCAGGTGATGATCGATAACAACCTGGATTTTGATATCGCCCTCTATCCCTATGAACTGGTGACCTACGGGGAAACCGGGCAGTTGTGCCAGAACTGGCTGCAGTACCGGTTG
>JAKQGS010000041.1 GCA_029556045.1 Pseudomonadota bacterium
TATCCTGGGAGACGTTGGCAAAAACAAAAAGATCGCGATCCCATTGGATACGTTCGAGGATATATTGCCATAGACGGGGAAAGTCGGCCACATCAATTGCTCCATCGGTGACCAGTAAGAATTTGGTCAACGAAAGTTGCCCTTCGCCGAGAATACGTAATCCTGCGGCAAAGGCCTCGCGCGGATAGCGATCGGTCACCCGGGCGGCGGCCAGGCAGTGAAAACCGGTTTCCCCGAAGGTCTTCAGTTGGCGCACGCCTTTCATGACCAGCGGAAAAAGCGGGGAAAGCAATTCCTGCAGGAAATCACCGATGAAAAAGTCTTCCTGCTTGGGGCGCCCGACCACGGTCGCCGGATAAATGGCGTCTTTGCGATGATAGAGATGGCTCGTCTGAAAAACAGGATAATCATGCTGCAGCGAATTGTAGCCGTAGTGATCGCCAAAGGGGCCTTCAGGTTTCCTCAGGTGGGGGGGGACGATGCCCTTGATCGCGAATTCCGCCTCGGCGACCAGGCGATGCCCACCATGAGGATCATCGATCATGCTGAGTTTTTCCCCCTGGAGCAGCGATGCCAGGATAAGTTCAGGTATGTTTTCAGGCAAGGGTGCGATTGCCGCAAGCATCAAGGCCGGTGGCCCGCCGATGTACAAGGTCAAGGGTAGTGGAATATGGCGTTGTTCGGCCGCAAAGTAGTGAAACCCGCCTCCCTTGTGGATCTGCCAGTGAATGCCGGTGGTGGTGTCGTCGTATCGTTGGATGCGATACATGCCGAGATTGTGTCCCTGCCCGTCCGGATGTTCGGTATAGACCAAGGGCAGGGTGACAAATGCGCCTCCGTCCGAGTGCCAGGAGGTGAGCATCGGCAACTCGGTCAAACGGGCCGGGCGTTGGCAGCAATCGAGGATGGGAGCCTTCTTGCGGGATTTGAGGCCGACTTTAAGGCCCTGTAAAAAAAGGGAGCGTGACGCCCAGATGCCGCCCAGGGTCGGCGGCATGGCATGTTCCACCAGGTTGACCAAGCCCTGGACAAAGTGAATCGGTCGTTTGCCAAAGGCCAGTTCCAAACGCTGTGCGGTTCCAAACAGGTTGGTGACCACCGGAAATCGCGAATTTTTGACCTGGGTGAACAGAAGCGCCGGCCCACCTTGGGCGATAACCCGGCGATGAATTTCAGCAATTTCGAGGTAAGGATCAACCGGAACGTCGATGGTCAGCAGTTGGTTGTTGTCATGCAACACATCCAAAAAACTGCGCAGGTTCAGCAGAGGCGGCATACGGCTTTTTCCTGAAGTTGGGAAAGCTTGCTTGGAAAAGATTTAATGATGATGGTCTTCGTGGAGGAAAAGGCTATGGTATTCGTCCCCGCTGAGATTATTTTTCATAATGGCGCCCAGGAGATCAACAATCTGATGGATCTCCTCTTCGCTCATCCGCGGGACCAGCACCCGGGTGAGGCGTTCATCGCTGAAATGTTGCAAGAATTCGATAAGCGATTGCTCGTCGGTTTGGCGATTAAGTCCGAAAAACATAAAAAAGATCCCGGAGAAAGAGAGAAGCGGTTAACCGGCAAGTATTTTCCACCACAGCCTGCGGCTGCGGGGACCGTCGAATTCGCACAGGAAGAGATGTTGCCACGTTCCCAATCGCAGACCACCCTCATGGATGAACACGGTCACGGATGATCCGGTTAGGGCTGTCATGACGTGCGCGGGTGAGTTGCCTTCCGCGTGCCGGTACGGGTACTTTGAGGGGACAATCTGGTTGAACACGCCGAGAAGATCGCGTTGGACGTCCGGATCCGCGCCTTCATTGATGAGTAATCCGGACGTGGTATGCGGATTGTACACATACAGCACTCCTTCCCGGATGCCTTCGGCGCCGACTATCTCCCGCAACCGGACGGTTATATCGATCATCTCCAGCCGATGACGGCTGGAGACGGAAATTTCACCACTGGGCATGGATGCCTTATTGCAACTGCCAGGATCCGTGTTCGTCACGACAGGCAGTGCTGTAGGTCCGTTGCGGCTTGCCATCGATGATCGCTTCGATTTCCGCGCGCCGGCAGACCTGATGCGTATTTGGGTTCTGGTAGGCGGGTTCAGGGGTGACATTATAATGATTGCCGGTATCAGGATTGACCCAAGAGGAGCGTTGATTGGAGATACCGCGCTCATAGGTATGGTTCAACTGTTCACGGTCGTATTTGTCCATTTCGTTACCGACAATGTAGCCCAGCATCCCGCCGACAGCCGCACCGATCAGGGTGGCGCCGGTGTTGTGGCCAATGGCCTGACCAATGAGGGCGCCAGCCGCTGCCCCGCCCAGAGCTCCAGTTTGTCCTTTGGTGGCGCAGGACGAGAGAGAAAACACAAACAACAAGGCGATAACGATACTTACGTGTTTCATGATGGATCTCCTGACCCAGAAAAAAGGTGCTTGAAGGCGTCAGGCAGTTCCTTGCTTGCCTGAACACCCAAATGTTTCAAGGCTTCAGCCCTGGCAATGAGATTGCCCTGTCCGGTGGCTAATCGGTTTCGCGCAGTGTGCCAAGCCTGCTGCGTTTGACTGAGCCGAAGTCCTATCTCCTCAAGGGCTTCGACAAAGCCGACAAATTTATCATAAAGATTCCCGGCATGTTTGGCAATCACTAAACTGTTGCGGTTTTGTTCGTCCTGACGCCACAGGTGATGAATAGTACGCAGGATGGCCAGCAGGGTGGATGGGCTGGCGAGGATGACCTTTTTTTGCATTGCCGTGACGAGAATCTCCTGCTCCTGCTCCACTGCCATTTGAAAAGCCCCTTCCACCGGTATGAACAGCAGTACAAAATCAAGGGAACCTGCATCGGGCAGCAAGTGGTACTGTTTAGAGGCGAGCAGATTGATCTGTTTTTTGATGGATTCGAGATGCTGCTTGATCAACCGGGCTCTGTCGACATCGTCCTCCGCCTGGTGAGCATCAAGAAAGGCCTTGAGTGAGACCTTGGCATCGATGATGACGGTGCGATTATCGGGCAGATAAACCAATACATCGGGTTTGTAGGTGTTTCCGTCCGCGGTGGTGTGGTGGACCTGTACCG
>JAKQGS010000057.1 GCA_029556045.1 Pseudomonadota bacterium
ATGAGACCTGGTCTCTAGTCGGCAAAAAAAACGATTTTTTCATTCTCTTCCGTCAGATGGTATTTCTCCCGAAGTACTTTTCGGGCGTAGGCGGGGGAAGATTTAATTTTATCGATCTCCTCCGCCAGATTTTTGTTTTCATTCCGCAAAGAATCGACGGTTTCCGCAAGGATCTTGCGGGACTCCCTGAGGGAGAAAAAGGACGCAAAGGTGTTGTCCCCGCGGATTGTACCAAACCCGAGGACAGCAATGCCAAAGATGACCAGAAAGCGCATCCACATGGCTGGAAACGTCCCGCATGTAATGAGTCGATATCAATGGATCAGGAGTAGTTATTCTAAGAGTAACACGGTGAGAGAGGGGTTAAAAGGGGGCCTCAATCCAGGTGTCCGGAGAAGGAGGTTTTAACCTTCTTTAATTGATGGGGTCTTATGGATCTTAAGCCAAAATCAAAAAAGTTTACGATCACCTTCAGCTGACCCAATGCCTGCTCAAACCTCTCCACACGACCCCGTCCATAGGTGGGGTGGCTGACGGCCTCACCGGCAACCAGAGGAGACTGGGAGGCATCGTCCTCATCCAGTTCGTAATAAAGATCATTAGCTCCAAGGCCGGAGGAGGACGGGGTGGCTGAAGTCGGATAGCCATAGTCGGGTGTGCTCAGGTGTTCCGCGGGAATATCCCGCAAAAACCGCGAGGGAGAATTCACCAGGATATTATTGAATACCCGCCGTTTGGCGGCGCTGAGCAGGCTCAGCTTTTTGCGGGCTCGGGTCATGCCAACGTAGAGCAGGCGTCGTTCTTCTTCCAATTGGGTCGGCTGATCCATGCTATTGCGATGGGGAAGCAGTCCTTCCTCCATGCCCACCAGATAGACCCGGTCAAACTCCAGACCTTTGGCGGAATGAAGGGTCATGAGGGTGACACCCCGGGACCCTTGGTCATCGCTTTCATCCCGCACCAATGAAACGGTTTGAATCCATTCCTCCAGGGTGGCCGTGGGATTTTTGGTGGCAAAGTCCGCCATGGCGGAGCCTAACTCGTGGATGTTGTCCATCTTGTCCACGTACTGGTCGGGGTACTTTTTTTTAAGATAGTCTCCATATTCAATGGCAATAATCAGGATCTCCAGCACTTCGTTCAGAGAAGCCGCTTTGATTTCCCGGCGCAGAGCATCGAAGAGATCCACAAAAAAACGCAGTTTGGGGCTGACGCGCGTAATATTTTGCTCCGCCAGCTGCCGCATCGCCTGCAAAAGTCCCATTTTGTGATCTGCAGCGTACTGTTCCGCCAGCACCAATGCCTTTTCTCCAAGGCCGCGGGTCGGCACATTCAGGATTCGTCGCAGGCAGATCTCGTCGCTGTCGTTGACGATCAGACGAAGATACGCCATCAGATCCTTCACCTCCATGCGTTCATAGAACTCGATCGAGCCATAGACGGTGTAGGGAATATTCGCCTTGCGGAATGCATCCTCCAGGCTACGGGACTGGCTGTTGGTGCGGTAAAACACCGCCACCTGATCAAAAGGAAAGCGGGTCTGTTCCTTGCGGATCGTGTCCGCCACCCACCAGGCTTCCATTTCACCATCCGCTTCCTGGTGATAGTCGATCAGTTCGCCCGACTCCCGATTGGTGAAGAGGGTTTTGGGGGCTCGCTGTTTGTTATGAGCCACCACAGCACTGGCAGCGTCCACGATATGAGCGGTGCAGCGGTAGTTTTCCTCCAGCAGCACCTGCTGTGCCGCCGGAAAGGTGGTGGTGAAATCCAGAATATTGGAGGGGGTCGCTCCCCGCCAGCTATAGATCGACTGATCGTCGTCCCCCACCACAAAAAGATTGCCATGACGTTCCGACAGAATACGCACCAGTTCAAACTGCGTGCGGTTGGTGTCCTGAAACTCATCCACGAGGATGAACTGGTAACGTTGTGTCATCGCTTTGCGAACCGTTTCGTTCTGCCGTAACAGCAGCAGCATGTTCAGCATGAGGTCGCCAAAGTCCATCGCATTGCATTGAGCCAGATATTCCTGATAGATGCGGTAAATCTGAGCGGCACCCGGCGGTCCATTGCGGGGGGACTCGCCAAGGAATTTGTCTGCTTCGTGCGGCAGCATGCCAGCGGTTTTAGCCCAGTGGATAAAAGACTTGTGGCTGGCCACCAGCGGCGCCAGCTCTCCCTGCGGATTGGCCTCTTTGATTATTTTTTTGAGGGCACTGGTGGTGTCGTTATCATCATAAATGGTGAAATTAGAATTAAAGCCCAGCTCACCTGCGAACTCCCGCAGCCAACGGGCGCAGGCGGAGTGAAAGGTGGTGATCAGGGAGCGTTTGGACTCCGGAGCGATGGATTCCACCCGCGCCTTCATCTCGCCGGCGGCCTTATTGGTGAAGGTAACCGCCAGGATCTCCCAGGGGCGAATGCCTTGTTCGATCAGCCACGCAATACGGGTGGTGATGATTTTGGTCTTGCCGCTACCGGCGCCGGCAAACACTACCAAAGGGCCGTCTTTGTGGGAGGCGGCCTTCCGTTGTTGTGGATTCAAGGTCTCAAATAATTGCGACAATCATTTTCTCCTATTCGACGGTCACGGATTTGGCGAGGTTACGTGGCTGGTCCACATCGGTTCCCCGCTGAATCGCGATATAGTAGGCCAGAAACTGCACTGGAATTGTGGACAGAATCGCCTGCAGTCCCGACGTCGGGGTCTGGGGACAGGGGATAAAGTCCGTACACAGGTGCTTGAGTTTTTCATCATGACGATCGCCAATGCCAATCACCACGCCCTGACGGGCACAGACCTCTTCGACATTCGACAGGGTCTTTTGATAAAACTCATCCTGCGGCACGATGGACACCACCGGCATGTGGCGATCAACCAAAGCGATGGGGCCGTGTTTCAACTCACCGGAGGCATAGCCTTCCGCATGGATATAGGAAATCTCCTTCAGTTTAAGGGCCCCCTCCATGGCGATGGCAAAACTCGGTCCCCGACCGATGTACAGGAAGTTGGGGTACTCGTAGTATTTGTTGGCCAGCTCCTTGATGTGATCTTCTGCATTGATGGCCTGGCTGACGTTGAGTGGTAGTGCGTTCAATTCTGTTAGTTTTTCTTCGAGGGTCGCTGGGGTGCACTTACCCAGCTTGGTGGCCAATGCCAGTCCCAGAAGATAAAGGTTCAACACCTGTGAGGTGAAAGCCTTGGTGGAAGCCACACCGATCTCCTGACCGGCTTCCATGTAGAGGGTGCCGTGGCATTCGCGGGGGATTGAGGCAAAACGCACGTTGCACACGCTAAAGGTTTGGCACCCGGCTTCACGAGCGTGTTTGATGCAGGCCAGTGTATCGGCGGTTTCCCCTGATTGGGAGATGGCCATCACCATGCTATTGCGGCCAATAACCGGCTTGCGGTAGCGAAATTCGCTGGCAAGCTCCACATTGACCGGTATTCCCAGAAGAGGTTCGATGAAATAGCGGCTCACCAGTCCGGACAGATAGGCGGTGCCACAGGCCACGATATGGATGTTTTCAATGCGGTCGATCTGCAGCTTGTCCAACCCCATTTCAGCATAATTAAAAGTATGGGTGGTGCGGTCTATCAAGCGTCCGATGGTGTTGGCAATCACGGCGGGCTGCTCGTGGATTTCCTTCAGCATGAAGTGCTTGTAACCCTGTTTTTCCGGGCTTCCCACAAACCAATCCAGCATGGTGGGACGGTGATGCACCGTTTTCCCCTCAAAGTCCCAGACTTCGTAACCTTTGGCATCAATGCGGCCGCATTCCCCATCATTCAGAAAGATCACCTGATCCGCCAGACCCGCAAACGGGGTGGCATCACTGCCAAAATAATTTTCCCCTTTGCCCATGGCGATCACCAGAGGGGATCCTTGCTTGGCAATATACATATGATCGGGTTCGTTTTTGAGAATGATCCCCAGAGCGAAAGCCCCATCCAGTTGTTTCACCACATTGAGTATCGCCTGCTTGGGGGTATGGCCCTGCTGCAGTTCCATGGTAATCATATGCCCCACCACTTCGCTGTCGGTTTCGGAGGCAAAGCGGGCGCCTTTGGCCTGGAGGGCGCTCTTTAGTTCCTTGTAGTTCTCAATGATGCCGTTGTGAACGATGGTGGCCAGTTCCGATTGATGGGGATGGGCGTTTTCCTTGGTGGGCTTGCCGTGGGTGGCCCAACGGGTATGACCCATGGCGACGGGGGCTTTGGCCGGCAGGCGCGCCAGATGCGGCTCCAGTCGGTCCAGCTTGCCGGACTCTTTTTCAATATGGAAGGCATGATTATGGAGAGCCACAATGCCCGCGGAATCATAGCCGCGGTATTCCAGTTTTTTCAGAGCGTCAAAAACCATCCGCACTGATTCACCTTGTCCAACGTATCCGATAATGCCGCACATAGAGTTTTATTCTCCCTGGAGATTTGCCTTATTCATTTCGCGGGAAGATCTTGATCGGAAACCACGCTGCCGGGTTTCACAGGAGTTCCCGGACTAACCCGGACATTGGTCAGCACCGAGTTTGCCCCAATGATGGAACCTTTGCCAATATGAGTTTTACCCTGCAGGACCACGTTGGGAAAGATTTCAACATCCGGTTCTACCGTCACCGAGTCTTCCAGATATACCGTGAGAGGTTGATGAATGGTGACACCACCCGCCATCAGCTTGCCGATCCGTTGCTCAAGAAGCCAGGTCTCAATGCGGGTCAGCTGCGTGCGGTCATTCACCCCCTCAAATGTTTGATATTGCGGAGACACCATCACATGCACCGGAAGTCCCTTCTCTCTGGCGAGGGAAAAACAATCGGTTAAGTAGTACTCCTTCTGGGCATTCAGGGGGCGCAGCGCTGCCAGCAGGGAGAATAATACATCAATTTTTCCAAATATTATCCCTGAGTTGCAAATATTTATGCCGCGGGTTGCCGCGTCCGCATCTTTTTCTTCCACGATCTTCACCAGCTGGGAGGTGGCGTCCAAAACCAAGCGACCGTAGCCGGTGGGATTAGGAAGCTGGATCCCGATGAGTCCGAGGGGGGCTTCCTGCGAAAGACACGATGAGACAAACTCTTTCAGAAGTTGACCGTCCAGAGCTGGGGTATCACCGCAGCAGATCAGGACATGGGTGGCATCGAGCTGATTGGGCCCCGCAATCCGTTGGGCAGCCATGTAGTGGGGCGGCGTGATTCCCGGCAGCAGGGTGGCGACGGTCGCCACCGCATCCCCGGTGCCGCATTGGTTGATCTGCTGCACCATGGCCAGATGGGGGTGCCGCTTTCTAAGCGATTTAAATTGTTCCAGATCTCCCCCGAGGATCAGGCAGGTTTCCGCCACTCCAGCGGTTTCCAACGCGGCCATCACACGCTCCACGATCGGCACACCTAGAACCGGGTGAAGTACTTTGGGGCGGTCACTTTTCATGCGGGTGCCTTTACCCGCCGCCAGAATCACCCCAAGGGTTTTTGCATTGTTTTGGGAGGGGGACATATGTAGCATTCCTTTTTGCTCCGGTTTCAAGATAGACTATCGCACATGACGGAGAACTTGAAAAGTTTTATAACCTACTGAATTTTTAATATTAAATCATTGTTTCATGGTTGAATGCCCGGTGTGGACTTGTTGTGGACAAGTCCGGAGGTTCCGGCAGTGGAGGATCAGGGTGATGGAAAAAGAAATGCAATCGGTGGTGATCAGCAGCAAGCTGGACGGCAGTTGGCAGGCGCTTCATGTTCCCTCCAAGCGCGTCACCCACGGGTTAAGCAAGGACGAGGCGGAGCAAGCCATGCGGGAGATGCTGGGATTAAACGCAGCGGGGGCGTTCGAACACCCGTTGACCAGTCCCGGATATTCTGGTCTGGCGCGCGAGGTGGCAGAGTTCCTGGAGCAGGATGTTTCCTCCATGCTGGCGTTTCATAGTGGCTATGCGCGGTTGGAGGCTTTTGCGGACGGCGTCGCCACCATACGGTTGGGGGGAGGCTGTCAGGGGTGTCCATCGTCGCAGCTGACACTTTTCAGCGGCGTGAAGAAGGAACTGCAGGGCCGGTTTGGGGAAACTGCGGTGATCGATGTTCAACTGGCTTCAGATTTTTAAGTCTGCTACGCTGATGGGGTTTAGATGAAGACGAGAGCCTTCTCTTTTCCTTCGGTGTTGCGCTGGGGTGGAATTCTGGAATAATAAAAGGAATCATATGGGGTTATTTGCCAAGTTCAAATCCTATCGGGACAATCAAAATCACAAAAAGACTGAGAAAGCGCAAAAGCTGATTAAAAATCCCAAGGCCGCACGGGAAGACCGCTGGGGCGCACTGCAATTCATGACGGAGTACGACGATGTGGCCGTGGCGGTGCCGATACTGCTCCAGAGATTTGAATATAGCCTGGAGCATGGCATCAACGATACCAAGGAAAAGGAATTGGCCATGAAGGGCATCATCGCCCAGGGAGTCAACGCGCTGCCTTTTTTGCGGGAACATCTGACGAAAACCACACGGATCGCCTGGCCGATTAAGATTCTCAAAGAAATTGCAGATGATCAAGTGGTGGTGGAAACCCTGCGAACCGCCCTGGACTTCAAGGATGTGTCCTTTGATCAATCGGCTGTCGACAAGAATTATGACATCCTGTGCTATCTGCGGGACTATAATGTGCCCGGACTGCTCAATGATCTGAAGCATTTCCTGAATGATCCGGACGAGCGGGTGCGGTTTGCCGCCGTTGAAGCCATCATTGAACAGGATGATCCCGGTGTGGCCCAGGTTTTGGAGCCCTTTTTGGTGGACCACAGCCCAGAAAACCGGCGGATCAAACTGGCGGCCATCACCGCTTTTTTAAAGCATCATTGGAAGGTTCAGGACCCTGTCAAATTCAATGGGCTGCAGATCGAACCCGGAATCGTTTTGAATCCGGTGGGAGGTCTGGAGATCCAGCGGTCAGCCCTGCAATAACGAATCATGGCCTGGCCCTTTTAGGTTCAGGCTATAATTTCCCGGGGTATCAAAGGATTGAGGCAACTCAGCAGTTCATAGTGAATCGTCTGAGCCCACTCCGCCACGGTCGCGGCGTCCAGCACCTCATCACCGTCCTGCCCAATCAATGTCACGGTTTCTCCCACATCCAGTGGCCCCACGTGGGAAACGTCCACCATCATCATATTCATGCAGATACGGCCCACAATGGGGCACCGCTGGCCTTTGATCAGCACATAGCTGCCCTTGTTGCTGGCCAGGCGAGGGTAGCCCTCGTAGTACCCTACCGGCAACACCGCAATGGTCATGGGATGGTTGGCGCGATAGGTGCAACCATAGCCGATAAACTGTCCGGCTTTGACCGACTTGGTGGAGGCCACTTCGGTGCGCCACTGCAAAACCGGCTTTAAATCCAACACGGTCTGGTGAAGATTAAGATAGGAGAGCCGGGTGGCCTGTGATGGCCAGAGGCCGTAAAGGGAAATGCCCACCCGCGCCAGATTGTGATGGGAGCGTTCCATGATCAGGCTTGAGGCTGACGAGGCAATATGAGCAAGGATGTCGGTGTGTCCAGCCTGGCGGAAGGCGGCAACGCTTTGCTGAAAAAACCCCAGCTGCTTGTCGGCATATCCGTGTTCCAGCACGTCCTCCACGTTGGCAAAATGGCTGGCAATACCGCAGACCAGCGATCGGTAGGGCAGCAGCTCCATCGCCAGGGCAGCGGCTTCTTCTGGTAAAAATCCCTGACGGGACATTCCGGTGTCAAATTTAACGTGAATACGAGGCTTGCGGGGGGCCGCCAGCCAGGCGGCTTTCATAGCCTGATCCGTCAGTAACACGTCACAATCGGAGGTGGCAGCTGCCGTTAAATCACCGTGCCGCACCGGGCCAACGATCAGGATACGACCGCGATGCCCCAATGCTCGCAATTGCTGCGCTTCAAATAGATAATTGACCCCGATCCAGGACGGGTTTTCCGCCTGCAAAATCCGGAACACCGGCTCAAGCCCGTGACCGTAAGCATTGGACTTCAGCACAGGGACCATGACGCTGGATTGGTGGACATTGTGAAACAGGCGGTAGTTGTTCAGCAGGGCGGCAGTGCTGAGTTCGATCCGGCAGCGCATGGGGACGATCTCTTGTGTTAGGCAGCACCAACCAAAACCAGAGGGCGGACTTTTTTTGTTGGAGCTGGATTAAAAAAATCTTCCAGCTTCAACGATATCTCTTTTGTGGGTGATTTGCACGCGGACGCTTTCTTTTCCGTCAGAACGGCGATACGTGGTTCTCCCTCTTCGCTGGGGCGAATCACAAGACCCAGATTGCCGTTGCATCGGTCGTAACTATCCACCGCAAGTCCCTGGGACTGGCTGCGTTTCATGTAGGAAAACCGCAGCGGACGTCGTAATTCAAGCGCCGTTGTCTCTGCGGAGGCCGGCATGGCCATAAAGGGTTTGGCCGGGTTTTTATGAATGAAGCGATGTGCGTAAGTATCTCGCATCTGCTGCGGGCCATGGGATGGACAGCTCAAGTTATAGTAATAGGCCACCAGCATGCCGAGTCTTGTGGCCCGTCGATCCGGCTGATTTAAAACCCCAACAGGCGCTTCGTTACACCGTCTTTGATAGACGATTTCAACACCGCCACGGGGACTGGATTGAATCCGTTCGATCGTGGCAAAGCGGATGCGATACTGCTGCTCCAAAGCGACGGTGTCGGTTGATTTGGGTGCGAGGTGCCGCTGGGAAATCCCTTGATCCGGGAGTTTGGCCACTTTAAGGCTGCTGTCACACTGGTCAGAACCTTCGGACTTTTTAATCAACTCCAGGAACCCAACCTGGGTGATCACAGCATTGGTTTCATCCAATACAAAACCAAATGGCACACCACAGCGGGTTTGGTAGGTGACCTCCACCCATTTTAATTTTTTCTTAAGGACCTCACGGGATTCCAGGGTTTTGGTCAGCACCGGGCGACCCATCCACTCGTTTGGTTTTAATGTTTTGATTTTTTTGAACTTATTCCACGCGATAGAGGGCAGCCTGCGGGTGGTCAGGCGGGGCATGGCGCTACATCCCTGGGGTTTAACCGAGAGAAGGGCGTTGACCGTTACGGTGCCGGATGCCAGGGGATTGACGACAAAACCTTCAAAGGAGGCGTTGCAGGGGATATCAAATTGTACTTTGATATCAGTGCCTTCCTTGCCAACAGGATAGATTGGGACCAGGTTATAGGCCCGCGGTTTGGCTACCGCCAGTGGAGCCAGGAGCATCAGGAATGTGGTGAGGGCAACTTTGAAATTCATTGATCAAATCCTAATAAAACTAGGATAACTTTATTAAAAGTATATTATTATTATATAATAATCAATATGTATTTTATAATTATTATAATTTTTATAAAAAAATAGGGGGGTTGCTCCTTGTTGCATTCCCTAGGTCGTTTTGTTACATTCGCGCGGCTGTCCTCTCAAACAGGTTCTGCGAACAGGCCTGGTGCACAAACGATGCATAAAAACGACAAAGACGCAGAGGCGGCTGAACATAGGAGAGTCTAATCATGACAACCAAACGTACGTTCCAACCCCACCGCAAGCGCCGGAAAAGAGTGCATGGCTTTCGAGCCCGGATGGAAACCCCAGGCGGACGAAATGTGTTAAGACGCCGTCGTGCCAAGGGCCGCAAGCGCTTGACCGTCAGCATTTACCAGAAATAATTGCACGAAAGCCGTATGGGTTTAGAGGCTGGATGATGTTCTGGCCGCTCAACTCCAAATTGACGATGCATACATTTCCCAAAACCAGTCGCTTACTGAAGCGCTCGGAGTTCCAGGAAGTCCTGGATCGAGGGTGTAAGGTCGTCTGTCCCTCCCTGGTTATGGTGGGGCGACAAACAAATTCCGATGCAACTCGTTTGGGAATGATCGTCTCAAAAAAAGTAGGCGGTGCCGTGGTGCGAAACCGGGTGAAACGCAGTTTGCGGGAACGGTTTCGCCAGCATGATCAGAAACCGACTGGGCTCGATATCGTTATTATTGCGCGACACAACGTGGCCGAGATTTCTACGCAATCGATATCAGCGGCTTTTGATCAGTGTTTGCAGAGACTCGCACGCAGGATAACAACTGGGTCAACGCGTGCAAAGATCCCTGAATCAGGGAATTGAAGGCACGGATATGAGGATGATCTTTTGATAAGGCAGTTTTTCAGGGGCCTTATTCGTCTTTATCAGTGGGTATTATCTCCAATGCTGGGGACCCGCTGCCGTTTCTATCCCAGCTGTTCTCACTATGCTCTGTCCTGTCTTGAGACCCACTCGCTGACACCGGCTCTGAAAAAAATTGTTTGGCGCCTTTGCCGCTGCCATCCATGGCACCCTGGAGGATTGGATTTACCATGAAATGGGACAAAAAAACCGTAGCCGCGATGCTGGCGTGTTTTATTTTTTACATCGGTTACTCCCAGTATCTGAGCCATAAGTACCCCAATTATGGTCGTCGCACCGCCGAGAACACGGCGTCAACATCCTCCGCCCCCCAAACACCGGCGGGAGCTCCCGCTGAAACCGCTGCAGCCACCGCGCCAGCTTCGACTGCCGCTGCGACCGACTCTGCGGCAGGGGTTGCACCAGCCGTCCAGGATCCTGCGGTCCCCAAACTATCGGCCAGTGATCTCCGCATTGAAAATGATGCGGTGATTTACCAATTCGATCAGGATCGCTCGGCCCTGACCAGCGTTCGACTGAAGAAGTATCGTCCGCACCGCTCCAGCGGTGCAGGCGAGACCGTGGAGCTGCTGGACAGTCCTTTGGTATTGCAGGGAACCGATAATGTTTCCAATCTGAATGAGCGGCAGGGATTTGCGGCTGAGCGGAAAGGCTCCACCCTGACATTTACCCGTAAGGACGGCGATTGGTTGATCCGGCAGGAATTCACCGTGCCGGAAAAAGGCTATGCACTTAACGTTAAACTGGATTTTCAAAATATGTCCGATCAGCCCCGTGATTTGACGGGCGGTCTTATGTTCCAGGAAGCTATCAAACTTTCCGCAAAGGCAAGTTTCCTGGCAGCGGGACCCAATGAGCATATGCGCTCTCTGGTGCATGTCTTTGATAAGGGCATCACCACGTTGGACAGCCGCAAGCATTGCGAAGACGGTGAAGGATTGGCGGTCACCGCGCGGAATACGCCGGTGTCGTTTATCGGCGTCGAATCGCTTTATTTCATGAAGACCATCCGCGGTACCAGCGGCAATCTGAATATCGATATGGGCAAAACCGGGCCCGTAACCCAGGACAAATGCCCCATCGCTTTGACCGCCTATCAAGCCATCGGGCAGGTCAAACCGCAGGAATCCGCTTCCCTGACCTTTGAGGGGTATTTCGGTCCCAAAGATATCGAAACCCTGATGGCTCACCATGAGAATTACAAAAAGGCGGTGGATTTCGGTATCTTCAAGATCCTGGCGGCCCCTCTTTTGACGGTGATGCGCTGGATCTACAAGGTCACCCATAACTACGGTGTGGCCATTATCCTGCTGACCCTGGTCTTGAAGATCTTGTTCTATCCCCTGGTAAGATCGTCAGCCGTCTCCATGAAGGCCATGCAAAAATTTCAGCCGGAGATGAACCGGATCCGCGAGCGGCATAAAGGCGATCCGCAGACGCAGCAGCGTGAAATGATGAAGTTCATGGCCCAACACAAGATCAACCCCGCCAAGGGCTGTCTGCCGATCCTGCCGCAGATCCCGGTCTTTATCGCGTTTTACAATGTATTGTCCCATGCGATTGAATTGCGGCATGCACCGTTTGCGGGATGGCTGATGGATATGTCGTCAGCGGATCCTTATTACATCACTCCCGTGCTGTGGGGGGTCTTTATGTTGATACAACAGAAGATCACACCCAACCCGTCGATGGATAAAACCCAGCAGCGTATTATGATGATGATGCCGATCGTCTTTACACTGATGATGGTATCGCTGCCGGCCGGGATGATGTTATATATGTTAACCAACACCATCATATCGATCATCCAGCAACAATGGCTGAACAAGAAACTGGATCAGCCGGCCGGAAACGTGTCGGTGGTGCAAGCATAAGTCAAAGGGATAGGGTTCATTAACAAATAGAAGGAGCTTTCATGAAAGCAGGTAACAAAGAAATTCGAGTCACTGCGAAGACTCTCGAAAACGCCCTGAGTGAAGCCGCTGAGATGCTGAATGTACCAGTGGGACAAGTTGAACACCGCGTGGTGTCTCAGACCAACGGTGGTTTTTTCTCGTTTTTGGGAAAAAAGGTTGAAATCTCCGCCTGGAAAAAAGGCGTCACCAAACCAAGCCGTCGGCCGGAACGTCTGATCTCCGAAGACGAGGCTGATGAAGCCCGCCATCACGCGGTTCCAGCGGAAGATCGCCCGGAGTTGACCGCCGCTGAACTTAAAACCCTTGTGGAAGATTTGCGGGTATTCTGTGAGGGCATCTGCGGGTACCTTTCCGAAAGCGAACCCAAGGTAGAGGCGGAGCTGGAGGAAGGACGCCTGATTCTGAACATCGACGACGAAAGCCTGGCCAACCTCTTTATTAAAAACAGCAAACTGGCGGAATCGCTGGAGCACATCCTGCGCAAAAAACCGCGTCATCTCAAACGGGAACTGCCGTTTCGCATCTTTATCGATGTGAAAGGGGTGCGTCTAAACCGGGAAAAGGACTTGATCGAACTGGCAAAGGACCTGTCTGAAAAAGTTCATGAGAACAAACGTCCCATCGTGCTGAACTACAAGAGCAGCTACGATCGTAAGATCATTCACATGGCCCTGGATAAAGACGATCGCGTTTACACCAAATCGATCGGCTCCGGCCCCAATCGTAAACTCATGATCCTGCCGATTCGCAAAGGCGAAGAAGAGGCTCCTGAAGCCTATTCCTAATGGCTGATTCCTATTCAAACGACACCATCGCCGCCTTGAGCACGGCCCCCGGAGCGGGGGCCGTGGCGATTGTGCGGATCTCCGGGGTCAATACCCTGGCCATTGCTGATAAAACCCTCAAGACTTTTCAAAATCAAGCGGTACCATTAACCGGAAACCATGAACGCAAGATGCAACTCTGCCGTTTCGTCATGCCCGGCACCGGGGAAACCATCGACGAATTGATGGCGGTATTTTTTAAAGGTCCACGCTCCTTTACGGGAGAAGACTCCCTGGAATTGCATTGTCACGGGGGCGGATTCATTATCAACCGGATTTTGGAGGGCCTGATGACGGTGGGGGCTCGCCCTGCTGAACCGGGTGAATTCACCAAACGAGCTTTTCTCAATGGCAAGATGGACCTCACCAAAGCGGAAGGCATTCGGGAGCTGGTGGAAGCGCAAAGCCACCAGCAATGGCTGGCAGCGCGCCATCTCGCCACGGGTCGCCTCAAGCAGGCTATTGAATCCCTGCGCCGCGATATCATTGGCGCCATGGCTTTTTTAGAGGCCCGCATCGATTTCCCCGACGAGGGGGACACCCAGTCGGTGGAAATGCAGCATGTGCGACAAAGGGTCGATGGCGTTCGCTTGGCGGTGCAACGGCTGGCAGACTCTTTTGATTCCGGCCGCGTGGCACGCGAAGGCCTGATGGTGGCCATCATCGGCGCCCCAAATATGGGGAAATCGACCCTGATGAATACACTTCTGGGTAAAGAGCGCGCCATTGTCACACCGCTGGCCGGTACCACACGAGATTATATTGAAGAGCGCTGCCTGATCCGTGGTCGCTTGATTCGCCTGGTGGACACCGCCGGTGTGCGGGAAACCACCGAGGTGGTGGAGCAGATCGGCGTCAACGCCTCCCGGCGTCTAGCGCAGGAGGCTGATCTTATCATTTATCTCCTTGCGGTGGATTCGACCGAGCGGCAAAGAGGTGACATAGAAGCTCTGAAGAACGAGCTTGGGGATAAACGCTCCCTCACCGTGGTGTCCAAAGCTGATTTGGGAGTACCCCCATGGGCTGTGTCCCATATCGCGATTTCATGCCATTCCGGACAGGGGCTCGATAACCTCGAAGCCGCCATCACCGCCTGTGTCGATGGATATATCGGTCGCATCGAAAACGAGACGTTTATCACCTCTGCTCGTCACGCCGGGCATATTCGTGACGCATTGGCGGCACTGGACCGCTTCACGGAATCCATGGATGCCGGTCTTTATGAAGAATGTCTGGCATTTGAATTGCAAGGAGCTGTTCGCGCTCTGCATTCTATCGTTGGAGAGGTGGGGTCTGAAGACATATTAGACCGCATATTTTCCGAATTCTGTGTCGGCAAATAGGCCTGCTTCGTTAAGTCGACGATGGCTGCGTTGCTCGTCGGGGAAAAATGCTCATTGACGTCCCATGTCAACTGCGCTTTTTCCCCTCCTCGCGCCTTGCCCTCCCCGACTTACCGAAGCAGGCTACGAAGTCGACGATGGCTGCTTGCTCGTCGGGGCATATCAATGGCCGGCTTGAAACCCTGCATGCTTGGCATGCATCTTCCAATGAAAATTGATGTTTCGCTGCAGGTAAATCATGGCCAGAGGCGGCAGGATTGCCAATGCGGCTGCCAGAGCGGGTGAGGTTTTCCGGTACTGGTTTTGTGATTCCGCCATATTCAGCAGCTTGGCTAGCCGATACGCATATATGACGTGCAGCCCGGGAACATAGGAAAACAGGATGGGGGGCATGACCTGACGGTAATCGTGTTTTCCATAGATATGCCAAAGCAACTCGTAGGCCCGGGCTTTCAAAAACGGTCCCCAGGTTAACCCCAGTGTCAAAATGAATTTAACCACACCCACCATAAAGGGGCTGTGCAGATCACCGAGGCGATATTTATTTTTGTGGAGGAAATATTGGTTGCCTTTGGGCAGTTGGATCGGTTCCCTGACGGTTTCAGTCTCTTTGGCAGCAGTTACCGTCGGCTTCGGTCGTACTGTTGCTGCTGCGGGCGGAGTCACCGGCGTTGGGATCACCGCGTGCTTGCGCTCTGGTATCAGGGGAGATTTGGCCGCAGGGGTTGTGTCCACCGGCGCGTCTTTGAGATGGTTTAAAAGATCCATCTGCTCCTGGACCCGTCGCTGAAAGGCGCTGATGTCGCGGCGGTGGTCCTGAGCAAATTGATCATGGGCATGGTAGAGATCACTGAATTCTTTCAGGGTCAGCCAGCGATCCAATCCGGAGCGACTCACATGAATCGGAGCACCGCTGGTGGATATCTGGGGTAATTTCAGCACATCCCGAATTTCAAATGGCCCGTCCACTTCGCCATCGCGAAAGACGTACCAGACCTTTTCGGTGACAAAAAAAGGTATTTTGCCTGCAATGGAACTGGTGCTGGTTTCATGAGTGATGGTCATGCCGCTAGCCTACCTCTGATATCTGCTCTATCGTACCAAAAATGTTCTTTTTCGATTAAGATTACCATAACATGATCCAATGAACTCGTCATGATGAGATTAAAGGATCGACTGGTATGCAAAGGGGAGAACCATGGAAAGTAGCCAAAACTTTATTCAGGCTTTAGAAAAGCAGGCTTTTCCCCTGACCCCCCAAGGGCATTGGATCGGGGGGCGATGGGTCTACGATAAAAAGGCGGAGCTGGTTTCCCAGTGTTTGAATCCGAGCCAAAATCAACTGTTGATGGATATTCGCGTCAATAAAAACCAACTGGAACAGGCCCTTCACGAGGCCGAACAAAGTCGGGAGAAAATCAGGGGTTTACCAAAGGAACGCCGGATTGAAATCCTTCAGAGGTTGCGGCAGCTGCTGGGTGATTATCGCCAACCGGTGCTGAAGGTACTGAAAACGGAATCAGGCAAACCGGAGTGGGAAGCCCAGGTGGAGCTGGAACAGACCCTAAGGGAGTTGGACCACATCACCGCCAATGCCTTGCAATTTGAAGGGTCGCTGGCAACGGTGGTGGGGGCTGGATTTACCAAGCTGAATACCGACTTTGAACCGCTGGGCATCGCCGCAGCGTATGTGCCGTTTTCCTCCTCGCTGGCTACCTTTATGCAGACGATTTCCGGAGCGGTGCTGGCGGGGTGTCCTTTGGTTCTGGTGGCCTCCGCCCATAGCTCCCTGATGGCAACCCTAGTGGGGCATATGCTGGGAAGCTTGGGCGATTTGACTCCGGGGGCTGTGAATGTGGTCTTGGGGGGGTTTAAACCGTTTCGTCAGCTCATCACCGATAGGCGCGTGCAGGCCATTATTTTCACCGGATCACGGGAACATTGCGAGACGATCCGCAAGGAATACAAACCCCATATGGGTCGTCAGCTTCTCCTGCAGTCAGGTGGCAAAAATTCTGTGATCGTCCACTCATCGGCGCAGGTGGATGCCGCCGTGTCGGTGGTGATGATGGGTGCGACCCGCAGCGCGGGGCAGCTTAATTCATCCACCAGTCGCGTGTTTGTTCACGCATCCCTCCATGATCAATACGTGGAAAAACTTGTTAAGGCGGTGGATCGCCTGGCGGTTGGCCCCACCGATACCCCGGGGGCTAATCCCGGGATGGGGCCTCTCTATTCCCAAAAGGCCGTGGATAAATTCCTGCGCTTTCAAACCATGGCCAAACGGGACGCACGCGATATGCTGCGGTGGGGGCGGGTGGTGGATTCCGAAGCCGGTGGATTTTTTGTCAGCCCCGGCGTGCATCTGATGGGGGAATTCGACGCATCCAGCCTGTACCAAAGCAATGTTCTGCTGTGTCCCGATGTTTCCATTTACCGATTTGACGTCTTGGATGAGGCGATTGAATGTGCCAACGCGACGGATGCCCCTCTGGTGGTCTCGTTTGTGGGGGATCCCGACATTATACTCTCGCGGCGGCAATTTATTACGGCCCCAAATTTATTGATTAATTTGCCGACGACTGGGATTGAAGCCCAGTTGCCGGTGGTGGGAAAATGGCAGGCCGGCGATTTCAGGCTGGGTGGGTGGGGGCTGTTTTTTCACCTGACCTATCCTCAGGTGGTGCAGCAGAACGGGGCGTGGGAGACGGCGTTTCCGTCTTGGCCAAAGCCTCATGATTAATTAGAATCCCCCGTTAAACCAAGGAGGGGATCGACTTCTCCTTTGTGCCTCTTGCGCGAAAATTAAAGGATCAAACCGTGGATCAGAATATTCTTAAGCATGCCCGGGAATGGGCCACCTCTCCCGTTTTTGATGCGGAAACCCGTGCGGAAATTGACGTTCTTCTGCAAAGCCAAAACGAAAGGGAACTGACGGAAAGATTTTATCGTGACCTGGAATTTGGCACCGGCGGTCTGCGGGGAATTCTGGGTGCTGGCACCAGTCGCATGAATATCTATAATGTACGTAAGGCTTCGGCGGCGTTATCCCAATACATCAATCAGGTTTTCAGCGGTACGCCGCTGCGTCGTGTCGCCATCTCCTACGATTCCCGGCGGTTTTCCCGTGAGTTTGCCGAAGCGGCGGCGGGAGTTTTTGCGGCCTATGGGATCGAAGCCTACATCACAAAGGAATTGCGTCCTGTTCCGATGCTGTCCTTCATGGTGCGCAAGTATGAATGTGTGGCGGGGGTTTGTATCACTGCCAGCCACAATCCCCCCAACTATAACGGTTACAAAGTATATTGGGCCACCGGTGGTCAGATTGTTCCTCCCCATGATAAAGAAGTGATCCAACGTTATCAGGGGATCACCTCCTATGGATCCATTTCGTCGCTGCCTTTTGCCGAGGGCGTGAAATCCGGTAAGATCCGCGAGATTGGGGCGGAACTGGATGACGCTTACTTTGCCAAAGTGAAGGGATTATCCCTGCGTTCCGCCGGACGGGATGGATTTAAAATCGTCTATTCCCCTCTGCATGGCACCGGTGCCTATCCGGTGACTAAAGCCCTTGACCTGTTTGGGTTTAAGAATGTGGCGGTGGTGCCGGAGCAGGAGAAACCGGACGGTGATTTCCCCACCGTCAAGTCACCGAATCCTGAAGACCCGGAGGCTCTCTCCATGGCGGTGGCTCTGGCGCGTAAGTTGGGGGCAGATCTGGTGCTGGCCACCGATCCGGATTCTGACCGCATTGGCTTTGTGGTGCGGGAGGGTCATGAATTTGTGTATTTCAACGGTAATCAGATCGGCTGTCTGCTGGTGGAATACGTGCTATCCTCCCTCAAAGAAAGTGGGCGCATGCCACAAAATCCGTTGGTGATTAAGACCATAGTCACCACCGATCTGGAGCGTGACATCGCCACCTACTACGGGGCTCATTG
Source organism: Pseudomonadota bacterium (assembly GCA_029556045.1). The sequence goes on from JAKQGS010000057.1 coordinate 18,221, forward strand.
TGATGAGACCCTGACCGGGTTCAAATGGATCTGCCAGGTCATCGAAGAGTACGAAAACGGCCAGCGTCAAC
>JAKQGS010000072.1 GCA_029556045.1 Pseudomonadota bacterium
CAAAGAAACGCTGTTTAACGATACACAACCACCGAGAAAACCCGCCAGAGCCAGCGTCATCCACCGCATATCCGAACCTCCTTGTTCACTTGCGCGACAGGCAATAGCCTGTGATTTTAACAATTTCTCCACTGATAACCGGGTATTTATTGGCCTCCCGCACGGAAGTCAGCCCGGTCACCCGTCCGGATGGACAGGCAGAGCGGATTTTCTCACCCAGATCGCGGGCGTAATCTTCCACAAAAACAGGATTGCCGGTTTTGGGCCCCATCTGAAACAGGCTGATGATATCTTGGATCTGCTTGACATCCTTTTGAGCCCGCTTGCTGCCACCATTCATGGCCCGGGCGACGCTGCCAGCTTCTTCCAGGTTAAACCCCAGTTCACTGACTTTGATGTCAAAGGGCTTTTTAACGTAATCATTGCGGTTGTCGATCTCGCCGATCTGCACATGGTGCAACCGCACACAGCCACCGGTGAGGAGAAGCATCAGCAAAAGTTTCCATCCATCCATGGATTCGGCCTTTAAAAAATATTGGGTAGATTTACCAAAAAATTGTTTCACATATCGTTGCGAGCGCCAAGTCTTTTTTAGCGAACTACCACGAGGATTTCCTGTCCCAGACACTCTGCTAAAAAGCCCCGGCAATCGCTGATGCCACGGGCCATCGGCGATGACAACAGGCGCCAGTCAATCAGCGTCGGCTTTTGCAGCGCCTGAAGCAATTGATATTCCGCTTCCGTCAGGTAAAGGAAAGCTTCATCGGGATCTTTTTTACGACGGCTGCCTTTGATCAATCGATAAGGCTTGCCTGCATGGTCGCGATCCCGCTCGCTGGTCATGGGATTGGGTCCAACCGTGACGCGGGCATGCCATTGCACCGGTTGCATGGGAAGTTTCCATAATTTATCATGGGTTTTCTGCACAATCTGCCAGAGTTCCTGCACCGACCAGGGTTCACCCTCGTCATCGCCGTCATCACCGTCATCGTCCGCTGATTGCCCTTTATCTTCCCCCTGCGGCAGCCAACGCTCCAAGGCGTTTTCAAAAGTGCGACATTCCCGGATGTCCTCGTCAGCGGCGATTTCCCAGAGGACATCCTGATGCCGCGCAATCCATTGACCACACTGCTGGTAGAACTCAAGTTCCCGACCATACCAATCCCCCCACAAGAGTTTGCGACTGGCTTCCGTCCAGCCTCCTGTCCGGGGATCGCTGAGCTGGTGAATTTGCACACCCAGCCCATTCATGGACTCCAGGTACACATCGAGGGAAAATCCCATCTGCCGCAACGCCCATTGACCGAGTGCCGCTTCCACCTGACTGCCCAGGTCGGAAACCGCCGTCCAAAAGCGATCCCCCAGCTTGCCATGGTCCTTGAAGCAGAAATAAGTGGAGCAGACGCTGTTGCGCCAGGCGTGAATGCGGCAGAGAAAAGTCTTTTTGTCCAACATCGGGCATAACACCCTTTCGCTGGCCCCAAATCGCTCCTGCGCAAGATCCTCCGTATAATCACGCCATTGTGACGGACTTGCCACCATGCCCTCCGGCAGGGCCATACCCCGTTCGATCACCTCAAGGATGGCATCCCTACCAAAGGGGCTTCCGGCCGCCAATCCTAAAAGATAGTTGGGGATGCGTGGCCAATAGGTGCAACAGCGGTAATCGGCCCGGTAATTTTCAAAGCGGGCTTTGGGACAACGATCACAAGTGGCCTCTCGTTCCTGCGGCAAGGTCAGGTGCTTAAACTCCCGGGGAAACATCGTCCCCCAAAGCTGTGGAAACGGTCCATCGGAAGAGCCCGGAGCGCTACCGCAGGACCCAGCCCCGCCCCCTCCAAGCCCCTGTTTACCGTCGCCCTGCTCCATCCATGGCCCCCATTTTCATGTATGTACATGAATTTATTAGCATATTTGAGCAAGACTTGCATTACGGCAGCCACTCAAACTTTGAGAGTTTTTTCGGATACTTACTTCAGTGATTTCCGCTGTTCCCCCTTGCGAATACCACCACCTTGCGGCTATATTCTAGGACACAGTGACAGCATCGTCGCTAATTAATTTCCTCACTGGATAGGAGATCGTTTTTTTTGAAAGTCATAGAGCGCGCTGATTTGAGATCGATCAAGGAAGTACGGTTAGTTGGAGAAGGTCGGAACGATATCGTCCCAGTCATGGAAGCCTGGCGCCTCGCCGAGGAAGAAGGTCTTGATCTGGTTCTTGTCAGCACTGAGGACGCGATCCCCCCCGTTGTGCGCATCCAGGACTTCAAAAAACTCCAGTATGAGAAGAAAAAGGCCAAAGCCAAACAAACCAAAAACAAATCTGAACTCAAAGAAATTCAGCTGAAAGCCAATATCACCGACCACGATATCACCACCAAGGTGAATGCCATTGAACGCTTTCTGGAGCGCGGTGACAAGGTTAAGATCATCGTGCGCCTAAAGGGCCGCGAACGGGAAAACCCCAAGCGAGCCTTTGACCTTCTTGACAAGGTGATAGGAGCCGTGAAAGTCACCAATAAAGTCGGCAAGATACCCGGACCGATCGCCACGGCCATCATGGAACCAATCGTTAAGTAACTACACGTTTTTTCAGGCCCCACCGGGGCCTTTTTTCTTTCCCACAAGAGATTCCCCCTCGATTGCTGCCCCGTCATCTTTAAATCAGCGATAATAGAGTTGATCCTGTTGTCTCTCTCCTGGATCCCGCAGCAAACACAATTCGTAGGAGGAATGATTATGTCCAAACCTGAAAACCACCCCGTGAGTGCTATTTGGAGCACCAGCTTCGGCTCCGCCGATGATAAGCTGGTCATGATGTTTCTCACCAACAAACACGAACTGGGCTCCAAAACCAGCACCAGTTATAAGCCGATCGAAGAATTTCTTACGGATTTTCAGGATCGCTGGTGTAACCTTAAGGACATCATCGAAGGCACCCGCCTCAGCAGCGCCAAATTGGAACGCACCCTGCAAAATCTCATGAAAGCCGGGTATGTGAAAACCCAAAACAAAACCACCCTGCGGGAAAAGAAAACAACCAGCATGGGTGAAGACGGAGTGGCCAAAATTTCCACGGTCAACGACACGAACAACTCCATCACCGAGACGCAGTTTTGTGTGACCGACAAGGCCTTCTGCGATTTCCTGGTCAGTGTCGGTGGTCAAAACACTTACTCTAAATCTGCCTGATCCCGGAGGTCCTGTCGTCCACGGCAGGACCATCTTTAAACGCATGAAACACCCCTACCTGACAATTTTATCCATTTTCATCTGCGGATATTCATCGCCGATACTCGCAGACAAGCTGCCATCGTTTCTCCATTTTGAAATGGGGGGCGGTCAGTCCCAGCTGCAAGGGGAAGTTGAGCCTTTGCGGCGTCAAACCCATCTGGCGGCCCTGGCTATCGGCACCGGCCTGACAGATCGAGCCCCCTTTTATGTGGCGCTTCTCGGGGAGACCTACCAGGTGCAAACCATTCCCACACAAGGTCCACTGGGGCTGAACCAAAAGGTCAAACACGAGGGCCTCGGGGTCGGGATGCGCGGCGGCTTCAACTGGAGTTGGGGGCGCCTGTGGGGGGAGTTTACCGCAGGGCGACTGACCACACGGTATTCCCTGAAAAAGCAAAATCGCTCCTCCGTCGACCCGATCGACACCATTGAACCCTACCCGCCTGAGCCGGAACAGTTTGTGGATGTGCGCCATAGTTATTTGGCGGGCGGAGGCGGCTTTGGCTTTAATCTCTACCGCAGCCACGAAGCCCGGCTGGATTTCAATATAACCGGCAAAAGGATGTTCCCGGAACTTGGTTGGCGGGACGACTTTGGTTATGGCAAGGTTTTCTATTACGGGGCCCAACTATCCATGACGGTCTATAACGCCATCAAACAACGATCGGAGAACCTGTGACACAAGCCGACCTCTCCCTCAAAGTGTTCGTGGGATCCGCCAATCCACAATTGGGCCGAGCCGTGTGTGCAAACCTCGGCATCATCCCCGGACAAAGCGAAGTTCTGCATTTCAGCGATGGCAATACCTTCGTGCGGGTGCTGGAAGATGTGCGGGGACGGGACACTTACATCATTCAAGGGGTATCCTACCCGGTGAACGCTAATTTTGTAGAGCTGCTGTTTTGGCTGGATGCTCTCAAACTCGCATCAGCAGCCAAGGTCACCGCCATCATCCCCTTCTTCAGCTACGCCAAGGGCGACAAAAAAGACGAACCCCGTGTTTCCATACGGGCCCGCGTCTGCGCCGATGCGATGGAAGCCGCGGGAGCCGACCACATCCTCACCATGGACCTGCATAGCCCGCAGATTCAGGGGTTCTTTCATAAACCTGTCGATCATATATACGCCCGCGGTTTGATGGCGGATGAATTTCGCCGCCGCAACATCCCGGATCTGGTGGTGGCGTCCGCCGACGTGGGATTTGGGAAACAGGCTTTTAAATTTGGTGAGCTCCTGCATGCCCCCGTAGTGATCGGCAACAAGATCCGCACCGACCACAGTGAACAAGCCTCTGTATGGAATGTGGTGGGTGATGTGAAGGGCAAGAACGTGCTGATCGTGGACGATATCATCTTCAGCGGCGGTTCCCTGATCTCCATGTGCGATGCCGTTAAGGCAATGGGTGCCAAGGACGTTTATGCGACGGTCACCCATGGGGTTCTGACCAAGGGAGCCATGGAAAA
>JAKQGS010000077.1 GCA_029556045.1 Pseudomonadota bacterium
TTTCCACTTACCTTCCCCCCGTTTACCGACCCGCTTGAGGGGGTAAAGAATCCGCTCCGGATCGTAGATCTGGTTATGGGTGGCGGGACCCTTGGCGCAGTTGCGACCGCGGCTTCCTGGGTGAACCGGATTGCCTTCGAATTTTTTGACCTCGAAGGTGGTTTTGTCCACATAGGCCAAAAGGCCGCAGGCACTCTCACAGTTAAAGCAGATGGTGGGCACCAGGGTGTAACGCCGGGGAACCTTTTGGGGCCAGGCGCTGCCGTCGTATTCCACCCAGTCGTTCCAACGTTCCACGGGGGGATAACTGCTCATGCGCCCATCCGGATGACGCACGTGAATCATGTTTTCGGGTTCCTGATCCGTCACTGCAAACTTAGGCAGATCCTGCCCGGCCACATTGGTGGGAGCCGTGGGGGCCCCGGAAACTTTGGGAAACAGATTGCCAATACCCACCATATTCTTCAGGAGACTCAGGACTGAATCACTCATTGACTGCTACTCCACTCGAAGTTCTGACTGTTTCGACCGATTCGCTCACATTCCCCATCCATCAACTATTGGGTATCCGCTGCGGCGCCATCACAAACGCATGCTCGTAACAATACAACCCCGCAGCCGCCATCAGGGCTGCCAACGCTCCCAAGGAGGTCACTCCGGGTAACAGGAACAGGATCGGCAGGACATGCCCCACCACGATGGCCCCCAGCCAAAACATGTTTTTGTACTTACCATGGGTGATTTCATGGGAGGCCTGGGCGGCCGTTTCACTGGGGTGCGGCATGGCAAATTCCGCAAACATGATCATGCTGAGATCCAACACCAGACCAAACAAAAAGATCAATCGACTCCATTCCATCATGCCGCCCGGAAACGGCACCAGGTTTCCCAATAACAGCATGAATCCCGCCCCCATCATCATGGCCTGCACCACGATATGCACCGGCAACAGAGGGCTTTGCCAGAGATCACGGCCTTCTGCCTGTCCAAACAGGAAGGCGGTGTAAACCGCGGCTCCAAATCCCAGAGGCAACCCGATCCAAAGCAACAGACGCCGCAGACCATCTCCTAAACTAAAATCACCCCATCCCAGCAGCGACAGAGCTTCGAGCCCCCACCACAGGGTGACCAATAGACTAAAGCCGATCAGCAGGAAGGCCCCACGGGCCAACCAACTTTTCATCTGAGGTCGGAAAACAATGCGTAAAAACCGTTCTGGACGCTCCAGATCCACCACCAAAAAAACGGTGGTGATCAGAGCAAAAATCAGGGACGTCAAACCAACGCTGACCGCCGCCACGCCGTCCCAGGGATGCCAGCCAAAGAGAATCATGACCGCAAAGACCATAAAGAGGCCGGTGGCGATCCCTTTGGTCACGAGATAGGCGGGAACCGGCCAATGCCAGGGGATTTTGTGGTGCATGTTATAGGCCACCTGCACCATGTGTTCCGCCACGGTCCCCCCCACATGAATGGGCCCTGCCGGTGGGTGTCCCTGTGTGCCCGGGGTGCGGATGGCCGCCCCGGAGTGGGCTCGTTTCTGTGTGGTCAGGTCTTTCTCGTACTCAGCCCGCGACAATCCCTGCTCACCCTTGCTCTCGGCCCACAGAAAAGCATGGGGCTTATGCACCGTGGCTGTGGGCGTCAGAGCCATGTCGTGACCTTCGATGTAAAACAGCTTGGGACCGGTGCCCTGCTCCGGCTTACGCACAGTGACGTTGTTTTTGGCGATCACATGACTGATCTCGCTGGTGGGGTCATCCATATCCCCTGCAATGATCGCATGCTCGGGGCAAACCACCACGCAAGCTGGTTCCAACCCCACACCCACCCGGTGGGCACAGTAGTGGCACTTGGCGGCGGTGCCGGAGTCCGGATCGATGTGAATGGCGTCATAGGGGCAGGCTTGCATGCAGGCCTTGCAGCCGATGCAGACGTTTTTATCAAATTCCACGATGCCGTCCGCCCGCTGGTACATGGCGGTCACCGGACAAATGCGCACACAGGGGGGATTCACGCAGTGGTTGCAGCGGGTCACCTGAAAGTTCCGGCGCACATCCGGGTACTGACCCACCTCCGTATATTTAACCCAGGTGCGGGCCACTCCCAGAGGGACCTGATTTTCACTTTTACAGGCGGTAGAGCAGGCGTGACAACCGATGCAACGGCGGTTATCGATAACAAATCCGTAGTTCATGAGGATGCCCCTTCCGGTGGGAAATTTGTGGTATTATAGCCACCTTCCGGAGGGATGCAAAGCTCTGTTATTGTTTGAGATAAATTTTACTTTTGTCAATGGTGATGTCGCGGGTGCCATCCGAGCCACCGCTGGATGATTCCAGGATAGGAGCGCGATCGTAGAGTCCTTCAAAATAGAGATTCTTGCCTTCGATCAAAAATGCCCCATACAGCGCCACGTCCGGTGAGGGAAATTGCGAGATAAACCGATCCAGAGCAAAGCCGTAAGGTTGAATCGCTCCACCGATGACGTACGCGATGTCATAGGTTTCGGCGCCAAGATCGACCCCATCAAGACTGGAGAACGGCACCTGGCAGGCGCTGTCCGTGTAATAGCTATGGGTCACAGACCCGACCCCTCCTGCATTAAATGTGTAGGTATCCCCAATATAGATGGTTGAATTCGCAACACAGGATCGCCACGTTCCCAGGATATCCTGCGGATTGGTGGAGTATGTGGTGGTGACTGATTTAGAGGGCGCGGCAGCCGGATCGAGCAGGGTTTCATCCTCACGCATTGCCTCACCAATCGCAGTGGTCCCCGACTGGGCTTCTTTGATCTGGGATTCGGCGCTCGCGTTGTCCTCACTGGGAACCTGGTCGGGAGGTATCTGAGCGGGGGGAGCTTTTTTCTTATCGTCCTTATCGCCGCCAAAATTCAGATTTTCCATGCGTTCACATCCGAGGACACTCAGGGTGAGGCCAAGGATCAGCACACTGCGATTGATGCGGAGCGAATGCATGCGTTTGGAGTTCCTTTTATTTCATTCCCTATCGGCATATGCGGGGGGAATCTTGAAACGGAATCCTAAGGGGTTAAAATGATGGGTAGAATAGGGAAATTTAAAAGTTCGATGACGCACAGCGCGATGATGCATGATCCGGGTACCGAGTCCTACGCCTCATCTGAAGAACTTGAGCATAACAACCAAAATGTCAATTCAATCTTTCGACGTATACCTTGCACCGCGGCCTTTTCCAACGGCGACCAGATATTCCAGTTCGACTAACTTTTTCAAATGCGCTTTTATGGTGTTCCGGTTGGCAAGTGTTACGTCTTCGATTTCTCGCACAGAAATTTCACCACGAGAGTTCACCATTTCGACAATGCTACGTGAAAGTGCTGGCAATACCTCACGCAAGTGACGCTCTCCTTTAATTTTGAGAGCAAGATTGTCTTTTTGCGTTACCATTGTTTTCAAGAAAAAAGATAGCCACGGTTCCCAATTTTGCTTTTCCGTGTGAATCGTTTGTTGAGTGCGCCGGAGCGCCAAATAGTAATTTTCTTTATTCGATTCGACGACTGTTTCCATTGAACTGTATGGAACATAAGAATAACCAGCACGAATCAACAATAACGTGGTCAAAATGCGCGAGAGTCTGCCGTTACCATCTTTAAATGGGTGTATAGCAAGAAACACCACAACAAATACCGCCACCAACAACAGAGAATGCTGCCCCTCCTCATTGGCTTGCGCGTTATACCATTCCACCAGCTCCTTCATCATGATTGGCGTTTCAAATGGAGTGGATGTTTGGAATACGACACCAAGGCTATTACCATCCGAGTCGAAGGCTTCTACATGATTGGTGACCTTTTTATAAGTCCCCCGATGGTCCTCATCTTTGGTACTATATCGCAACAAAACACCATGGAGCTGTTTGATATGGTTTTCGGTGAGCGTGATTTGTGAATGGCTATCAAATATCAAATCCATCGCATCAGCATACCCAGCCACCTCCTGCTCATCGCGTGTGGTGAAGGATTTTTGCTCCACTTTGGCTAGCAATCTCTCGACCTGCTCATCGGTGAGCTTCGCCCCCTCGATTCGCGTGGACGAACCAACACTCTCAATGGTCGCGATACGCTTGAGGGAGCCTAGACGGTCCGGTGCGATGTCGTGCGTGGCCTGCCATCGGCCCTTAAACTCATCGATTTCACTAATAAGTTTAAGGGTTTCTGTGGAAATAGTGATGTTCTTGATTTTGAGCATTACTGTCCCTGAATATCCATTTATACCCAATTATATCCATTAAATACCCATTTTCAAGAACAACATGATTCCTAGCCCATACCTGTATCTAATTGTTTTTAATTGATTTTTGGACTCTCAAGAAAGCATCACTCACAGTGATAAAAGACAATTGTGTTTTATCACTGTGAGTGATGTAATCCACAACATGCTGTATTAAAAGATAAAATTAGTCAC
>JAKQGS010000078.1 GCA_029556045.1 Pseudomonadota bacterium
ATCAGGCCCGCCTGCTGATCCGCAACCTGCCGGCGCGCATCAACGATTTACCGCCGTCCCATGCGGTCACTATCAAACGGCATCCCGCCATGCGGGCCGGTTATGCGGCTTTGGTGGCTCGGCAAGCCGCCATGATTCAGCACAAGCTGGAGCAGGACCATCATATACCCGCAGCACAAACCTCACCGCTGCTGGATGAAACGCTGCCGCTTCTGCAGCGGTTGGAACGTCTGGAAGACCAGTTGACTCGCGCGCTACCCAGCGGTCAAGGTGGCGACTGGCAAAAGATCCGTGTGCAGCATCTTCAGGAATTTTTCCGCAAGCAAAAACGCCGTCTGAGTGAAGTGGGCCACGATCGTTTGGAGCTTTATACCCGACCTGAAATCCTGCAAGCGATTTGCACCGCATCCGATGGTCAGATCAATGATCGCATGACCAACATGCTGATGCGCCATACACTGGCGCAGTTTGAAAGCAGTATGGGGCAGAAGTATGCCCATATCGATGCGGATAAATTGGAAACCGCGGACGGCAAGTCGCTACTGGACGAGGTGGAAAACGAACTGGCTGGTTCCATCGATCAGGAGGACTTTACGGTTCTATTGGATCTTCTGTACTTTAAAACCGGCACCCGGGATTCCCGCGTCGGCAAAATGCAAACCTACAGTCATGTGGTGATCGACGAAGCGCAGGATCTCTCGCCACTGGAACTGGCTGTCATGGGCCGGTCGGTGCGGGATGGATCCTCCGTTACCATTGCGGGCGATGCCGCACAGCAGGTGGACCCCGCCACCTGTTTTGAATCGTGGGAGCGCGTGCTGGATCACCTGGGTCTGCCCCGGGTGCATGGCAATCATCTCACCACCACCTATCGCTCCACCCGACCCATTGCGGAGTTTGCCCACGGAATTTTGGGGTCCTTTGCTCCCAAGACTCCCCCGCGGGCCATCAAGGACGGCGTGCCGGTCATGCGGGGCACCATGCCCAACGATGGTCATGTGACCATCATGCTGACGGATACCCTGACGCAACTGATGGTGGACGAACCGCAAGCTTCGGTGGCCATCATCACCAAAGAACCGGAAATGGCCCGCCGCTTCTACAACGCTCTGGAGGAGATCCCTAAAATCCGCCTCGTGCTTGACGGGGAGTTTGAATTCCGCCCCGGTATCGACGTCACCACGGCCCAACAGGTGAAGGGCCTGGAGTTTGATTATGTGATCATTCCGGACGCCAGCGCCGGCATCTACCGGGACGCACCGGAGGATCGCCGACTGCTGCATGTGGCGGCGACCCGTGCCATTCATCAGCTGTGGGTGATCAGCATGGGCAAGGAATGCCCAATTCTGCCGCAGGCCGATGCTGCTTCATCAGGGGGCTGACCCATGCTTAACGGTATCTTAGTATCGATGATCATGATGATGACCCTGGTGACTGAAGTCGTCTTGGCTAAAACACCCGCCGTCGACCTAAGGGTTGAACGATTTCACCACATCACCTTTCCCAAAATCCCTCCGAATCGCTTTACAAATGAGGGTGAGGCTCTGGTGATCACCGTGGAGCAATCGTCGTCCTTTCTTCTGCTGCCGTTTGAAAAACCCCGGTCTGTGGAGGGGGTGCGTTTTCTGTGGAAAAGCACCGGGGATCTCAAAGTGCCGGACGCCGCCGCTGAACAGAAAAAAGGCGGCGATGACGGCCGCCTGCGGGTAGGCTTGTTACTCAAGGGTAAAGCGCCATTTTTGCCGTTCTTTGCCCCCCGCTGGATCAAATCTATCCGGGATGTGATGAAGATCCCATCGAACGAAATTATGTACCTGGCGGTCGGCACCCGCAACGCCCCCATGACCCAGTGGACCAGCCCCTATGCGGACGACATCAAAATCATGGCCCTGCCTGCGGAGGCACAAGCGAACGGTTGGCAGGCCAGCGAAATGAATTTTATAAAGCCCATGCCCGTGGTCGGGATTTGGTTGACGGCGGATGGTGACGACACCCAATCGGCCTTTAAGACCTGGCTCAAGGATCTGGTTCTTGATGAAAACAAATAGCCTTTTGGATACACACCGTGGAATTATTGAATCCTGAAATGCTCTTGACCCTGATCACCCTTTCCGCCATGGAGATCGCCCTGGGGGTCAGCAATATTGTACGTCGATAAAGGATACGCCCCCCCAGCTTTTAAGCGACACTAAATTGGGCGAAATGTATGAATCTTTGACACCGTGTCCAAAACCTTGACAGCATCACAGCAATAATCTTTCTGTAAAAACAAAATGATAACAGTACACCCCCTCTGGCCCCGGCCTTGCACAAGGGAACAGCGAATCCCAGGTTCGGGGTTCAGCTCCTTTTCCCCCTGTTGTTGAAGCTGTTGCTGCAGAGAGGTTGTTGCCATGACGAAATTTCCCCTAGGTTCCGTATCCCGGTGTCTGCAAAAATCCGTTAGGCCCGTCTGGGTCAGTTTATCCCTCTACACTCTGTTAACCGGTGCTGCCCACGGTGCGGATATCCGCTCCATGTCGGTGGTTGCCCCACGTTCTGCGGTTGAAGGGCGGGCATCCCATGCGGTAGATCTGTCGGTTAAATCTCAAAACAATGTGGGTACCAGTTTTGTTCGCACCGGTGAGGAGCAGGACTTTCGCCTGACTCAGGCGTCGGAAGCACGAGTGGGATATGGTTTTGACGTCAACGAAAATGTCAACCTGAAGTTGGGCGTCAAACGCAGCCAGGAAGCCTACCGTTTGACGAATGATATGGATACCATCGAACGACGCAGTTTTGCCACCGCTACGGTGGAAGGACAATTTGCCGTTGTGAAGCAATCGATGTTTGGTCTGGATCTTGGCATCTTTGCGGAATCCGGCGCCGGCGAAAAAGCGCAGGACAGTCTTTCCGCTTCCGAGAAAGCTACCGGCGGCTGGATAACCACGGCCCGTGTTGGTGATGCCCAAGGGATTCACCTGCTGGGGAACGCCGGTTACCGTTATCGTTCGCCCGAACAATTTGAAGCCTATACCCTGCGTCATGAGCGACTCTATGGCGCCTCCATCCATGCTCCAGTCAGCCGTGAAATCGGCGTATATGGCGGCGTTGAAGGCCGTGGCGTGATGGTGCGGGAAACCGCGGGAGCCCCGAAGTATCAAGCTCATAACAGCAGTACGATGGTGGCCGGTATTAAAGCTGCCTATAACAACCTGCTGCTGACCCTGTTTGGTGGCAAAGCCCTGTCGCAGGGTGCCGCATTCGGTCAGGGCCAAAACCACGTGGGTCTGGCGATTGAATACCGCTTTGACGGCATGCGTATACCCCGTATGGCTGCTGCGGAAAAACCCGAAGAAGGCAGTAGCGACGATATCCTGTCCTATAAATGCGAAGGCACCGGCCCCCTCTGTGAAAAAGTCCCCGTTGACCTCGTTCAGGATGTCAACTCTGGTATGATCGACCGAGATGGAGACGTGGGAGAAAAAGACGATTTCCAGCTGCTGGAAGAGCGTCGTAAGGCGGAGCAGGCCCAACTGACGGAAGAAGACCGCAACTTTGAGCGGGATATCGAAAACGCCAAAATAGAGCGTAAACGCGAAGAACAAGAAGAAGCTCGTCGCCATAAGCTCGCCCAGGAAAACGAACGTCGCCTTGGCAAGTCCCGTATGAAACGGGATACGAAAGCGGCCGCCAAATACCGCAAGGAAGTGAAAGAAGAAGTGGATGCCATGCCGGAAATCACCGATGAGGAAGTCAACTGGCGTGGTCTCGAATAAGTCAGATTCCGGGAATTTCCCCGGATAACCTCACGTACAACAGGTATGAACCGCAGGGAAAGATCGATCCGATCTTTCCTTTTTTCGTTTTTTCCGTTAACGTCCCTGCCATGCAAGAAGGTCATCTGCGCAAAATGAAAACATCATTCATCCCGGGGCAACCGGTTCAGTATCGTTTACCCCTGGATCAGCTGGATGTGCCTTTGAATGATCTGGTGGGTCAGTCTCTGCAACTGACCTGGCAGGGGGCTATCCATTGCATCCACTGTGGACGGGCCACCAAAAAAAGTTTTGACCAGGGTTACTGCTTTCCCTGCACCCGCAAACTGGCCCAGTGCGATATGTGCATTGTGAAGCCGGAACTCTGCCACTATGACCAGGGAACCTGCCGGGAGCCCAGCTGGGGTGAAGAGCATTGCATGATTCCCCACACGGTCTATCTCGCCAATTCATCCGGCCTGAAGGTGGGCATCACCCGCACCCATCAGCAGGTGACCCGCTGGATGGATCAGGGGGCCACCCAGGCGCTACCGATCCTGCGGACCAAACGTCGTCTGGATGCCGGGTTGTTGGAGGTTCACATCAAAAAAAAGGTGGCGGATAAGACCAACTGGCGCGCTTTGCTGCAAAAAGATGCTGAACAGCTGGATCTGAAATCTCACATCCAAAGCCTGATCGGTGACCTTCCTCCATCGGTCCCACATGAAGTGCTGCAGGAGGATGTTGTGACTCTACAATACCCTATTCAACAGTATCCGGATAAAATTGTGTCGTTTAATTTTGACAAGGATCCTGTGGTGCAGGGTCGATTGATGGGGATCAAAGGGCAATATCTGATGCTGGATTCCGGAGTGATCAATATCCGTAAGTACGCGGGTTATCTTTGCCGGTTTGAATTTTGATCCTCTTTCACAAATACCCCTCCACTGTCCCAGTGGACACTATCGGGATTGATTTTATCCTTCATCTGATCCTGGATGAACACCCCCATCGCCACGAAATCAAAGGGTTTGCTGAAGACTTTAACAAAGGGTGATTGCCTCTTGACGCTCAATTCACCGGTTACCAGCACCAATGGCACGGCTCCATTGATGCGCTTGGCCACATCAAACCCCGTCGTATCCGGCAAACGATAGTCAATGAATATGAGATCCGGTTCACCGGAAGCAACGGCCCGCAGGGCATCTTCCGGATCGGTAAACGTCTGAATTTCAATATCGGGCAACCGACGAAAATATTCCCTGAAAACCTGACAAATGTCCGGTTCATCATCAATAAAGAACACTTTA
>JAKQGS010000082.1 GCA_029556045.1 Pseudomonadota bacterium
GATGGTTTTGAAACCAATGAGGGCGTGATTCTGATAGCCGCCACAAACCGGGCTGATGTTTTGGATCCCGCTCTGCTGCGTCCCGGTCGCTTTGACCGCCGGGTATTTGTGCCAAAGCCGGACATCAAGGGCCGTTTGGGCATCCTCAAGGTGCACACCCGCAAAACCCCGCTTCGTAAAGGGGTTGACTTAACTACATTGGCCCAGGGCACCCCTGGTTTCTCAGGAGCTGATCTGGAAAACCTGGTGAACGAGGCCGCCTTGATTGCGGCACGGCAAAACTGCAAGGACATTTCGGCGCAGCATCTTGAATTGGCAAAAGACAAGGTGATGATGGGACCGGAGCGTAAGAGCATGGTGATCAGCGAAGAAGAAAAACGCAATACCGCCTATCATGAATCTGGTCATGCGATTGTGGCCAAGATGGTTCCGGGTGCGGACCCTGTCCATAAAATAACGATCATTCCCCGCGGTTATGCCCTCGGTGTAACCATCCTGTTGCCGGCAGAGGAGCGCCTCTCCATGTCCAGGGATTATGCGGAAGGCATGATTGCCTACGCCATGGGAGGGCGAGCCGCCGAGGAGATTGTGTTCGGACACACCACCACGGGGGCAGGCAATGATATTCAAAAGGCCACCGACATTGCCCGCAAGATGGTCTGCAGCTGGGGTATGAGCGATAAGATTGGCCCTCTCGCCCTGGGGAATCAGAGTCAGGAAGTGTTCCTCGGACGGGAGATGGGGGTGCATAATGTTTATTCCGAGCGGATCCTGGAAGATATCGACTCCGAAGTCCGACGTTTTGTGACGGATGGTTATAACCGTGCAGTGCAGATTCTCAAAGACAAGCGGGATGTCCTGGATCGGATGTCGGAAGCCCTGTTGATTCGTGAGGTCCTGGAATCCAAGGACATCAATGCCCTGATGAATGGTGAGTCCATTGTCTCGGATGAAGAACGACAACAGTATGAAGAAGCGCGCGCCAAGAAAGCTGCAAACCAGGCGGCGGAGTTGAGTGCGCAAAAATCATCGGATGGGGATACGGCTTCAGATTCTCCTTCGGTGGCATTTGACCCCATGCCGCAGGGAACCTGAACAGGATGGGACGGCACCCCTTAATCATGGGAGTCGTCAATGTGACCCCCGACTCCTTTTCTGACGGGGGTTCATTTTATTCTCCTGCAGTGGCAGTTGAGCAGGTTTTTCAACTCTTTCGTGACGGCGCTGATATTGTGGACATAGGGGCTGAATCATCCCGACCGGGTGCCAGGCTTCTGACCGTCGACGAGGAATGGGGACGATTGAGCCCTGTCCTGTCCATGTTGGGGGAGCGGGGCTTTTCCGGTGTACTGAGTGTCGATACCAATAAGCCTGTTATCATGGAGCGGGTGGTTGACCGGGGTGTCCAGTTTATCAATGACATTCGTGGTGGTACCGATGAGGGAATTCTCAGGCATCTGGCCCAAAAGGGTGTTGGTTATATCGCCATGCATATGCATGAACGTCCTGAAATCATGCAAAGGAAGCCTTTAGACGCTGCGGAAGCTCTGGCCCAAGTGGAGCAGTTTTACGGTGAAACCCATCAGAGGCTGCTTTTTTGTGGATTTCCTGCTGAAAAAATCTACCTGGATCCAGGCATCGGTTTCGGTAAAACCGATGCGGCCAATATGCAGCTGATGGTTCAGGCCATGAACGCTGCCAGACGATTTAATATTCTGTTGGGGATATCCCGTAAGTCCTTTTTGGGACGTTTGATGGACAGACCGGAGCCATTGGAGCGGGACGACGTGTCCAAAGGTTTGGAATTAGGTTTCATGATGGGAGGCATTCAGATGATTCGCACGCACAATGTCAAACCTCTGGTTAAGATGCGGCAACTCCTACGATTCGAAGGATAAGGTGCGATGCTGGATTTATTCAAACAACTTGGTCCCTGGGCTGTGGTGGACATTCTCATCATTGCCGCTATCATCTATCGTCTTTTGCTGCTGATTCGAGGCACTCGCGCCATGCAGATGGTGATCGGTATCCTGATGCTGCTGGGGATTGCCTTTGTGGTCTCGCAGGTCTACCCACTGACGACCCTTAAATGGGCCATGAACAAGTTCTATTCCTCGATTATCATCATTCTGGTGATCATCTTTCAGGAAGACATTCGGCGGGTGCTCAGCCGGGTTGGTAAAAAGTCCTTTCTGCAGGGTACCGATAATTCCTCATCGCAGATGGTCATGGATGAATTGGTGCGCACGGCCTCATCCCTGTCCTCAAATAAAGTTGGGGGACTGATTGTCATTGAACGCAATATCATCCTGACCCGCTACGTGGACATGGGGGCTCTTCTTGACGCCCGTATCAGCCGGGAGTTGTTGCTGGCGGTTTTTAATCCCACCTCTCCCATTCACGACGGCGCTGTAATTGTCCAGCGTGGTCGCTTGGCTGCCGCAGGCTGCTTTTTGCCCCTGACCCGCGATGAAAACATCGATCCGAATTTTGGCACGCGGCACCGGGCTGCTATCGGAATCAGCCAGGAAACCGACGCGTTGGTGATTGTGGTTTCGGAAGAAACAGGTGCCATTTCGTTGGTGGCCGATGGGATCGTTTCGCGGGATCTGGATACCAAGGAGCTGCGCAAGGCGCTGCGTAATATGCTGAATCAGGGGCTTGAAAAAGAAACATCGGGACCGGCTCAACCATTGAGCCAGGTGGGTGTTTTGGAGAAGTTTAAGGTCTCCCATTGGATGGGGCTGCGCAAATGAAGACAACCATCATGCAGCGGATTTTCAGTAATATCGGCTATAAAGTTGCCTCTTTGGTTCTGGCTGTGGCCGTTTGGATGTTTATTCAGGCGGAGCAGGTTCAGGAAGTTAACCGTGAAATCACCATCAATATTCAGGTGGCAGAGGGTTATGCTGTCCGGGGCAGCACGGTTCGCACCAAAGCAGCAACGCTGCGTGGCCCCCGGGTTTTGATGTCGGAAGTTCCGGTGGTTCTGGAAACCACCGTTGCTGTCCCCAGGGGAAAAACCGGTACCTATAGGGTACGAATCAATAAAGACAATCTGGTGGGATGGGATGATCGTATCCAGATGACGGTACACGAACCGTTTCTCGCCGTTTATGTCGACGAACGAATCACCCGGATCGTCCCCATCAAAGAAATCCTGCAGGGGACACCGGCTGATGGTGTTCTGATTAAATCCGTTGATATTAAACCGCAAACCGTGACTTTGACCGGTGTGCGGTCGGACCTCCTCAAAGTTCGGCATGTTGCGACAGAACCTATTGATATTACAGGTGTCCAGGCGACAAAAACCTATGAGGTGGGGCTGATCAAACCTCCCGGTGTCGGTTTTGGGGGCATGTCCTCCAATACAGCGCAGGTGAGTTTGCGCATTGGCGACAGCATGATCAATAAACGCTATAGCAGCATTCCGGTGGAAGTCGAAGGGGCTGACTACCTGGCCAGCGTGCGTCCAGCCACTGTTTCCATTGTGATCCAGGGAACTCCTGGGGTATTGAATTTCATCAAAGAAAAGGATCTGCGGGCCTTTGTCCAGGTTCGGGAGCAGGAGCCGGGGCGGTATGAAAAAGACATCAAAGTCATGATCCCACCGGATACCGTCTTGATTGAAACGTTTCCCGAGAGGGTCAGTGTTACTTTGAGTAGCAAGAAAAAGAAAAAGTAACGAGGAGCAACGACGTGGGCAAGTACTTCGGAACGGATGGGATTCGTGGCAAGGCCAATGTTTACCCGATGTCGCCGGATTTTGTATTGAAGCTGGGACAGGCCATCGGACTCTATTTCCGGCGCGCCTATCCTCATCCACGGATATTGATCGGCAAAGACACCCGTCGCAGCGGCTATATGCTGGAGCAGGCTCTGTCCGCAGGAATCTGCAGTGTCGGTGTGGATGTCTCCTTTCTTGGACCCTTGCCCACCCCAGGTATCGCCTACTTGACAAGGGGAATGCGGGCCTGCGCCGGCATTGTGATTTCGGCCTCCCACAACCCCTACTATGACAATGGCATCAAGATTTTTAGCGCCAATGGTTATAAGTTACCGGATGAGATCGAAGATGAGCTGGAGGATATGCTGAGTCAGGAGAATCTGGTTTCACAGTTTCCCATTGGCATGGATATTGGGCGAGCCAAGCGTATCGATGATGCCATCGGACAATATGCGGTCTATCTCAAGGAGCAGTTTCCCAAGCATTTGAATCTGGATGGCATGCGCATTGTTTTGGATTGTGCCAATGGGGCTTCCTACAAGGTGGCCCCCAAGGTGTTTGAAGAGCTGGGAGCTGAACTCTTTGTGACTGGCAATACCCCCAACGGACGCAATATCAATGAGGACTGCGGCGCCCTGCATCCGGAAAAATTGCGCAGCATGGTGCAACTTTATAAAGCGGATATCGGCCTGGCCTTTGACGGCGATGCGGATCGCCTGATCGTCGTGGATGACAAAGCCCAGCTATTGGATGGGGACCAGATTCTGGCGGTCTGTGCCGATTACATGAAACGAACTGGCTCCCTGCGGAATAATGGTGTGGTGGCAACAGTCATGAGTAATATGGGACTGGATATCGCCATGCAAAAGGTGGGTGTGAAGGTGATTCGCACCAAAGTTGGCGATCGTTACGTCGTCGATGAAATGCTGAAAGGCAACTATAACCTCGGGGGCGAACAGTCCGGTCATTTGGTGTTCAACGATTCCGCCACAACGGGGGATGGGATTCTGGCGGCCCTGAAAGTGCTGACCATCGTGCGTGATTCCGGCAAGCCTTTATCGGAACTCAAACAATTGATGACGCCCCTGCCGCAGGTGCTGAAAAACGTCAGCGTCAAATCAAAGGTGCCGGTGGACAATATGCCACAATTCAAAACGGATCTTGATGCCTGCGAAAAGACCCTGGGTCGAGCGGGCCGGGTCCTGTTTCGCTATTCGGGAACGGAAAATCTGGCTCGCATTATGATTGAAGGCGAAAATCAGAGCCAAATCGAAAAAATGGCCAGTGATCTCGCCGATAGTTTGACCACCTCCATCAATAATCTGGGAGAAAAACGCCCATGATCCGCCTCGGTGTCAACATCGATCATGTGGCGACTCTGCGCAATGTACGGGAAGCAACATATCCGCAGCCAGTGCATGCGGCGGCTCTCGCGGAAATGGGAGGTGCCGATAATATCACCTGCCATCTGCGGGAGGATCGGCGGCATATTCGGGATCATGATGTGGCGGCCCTGAAAGCCACTATCAATATTCCCCTGAACTTTGAAATCGCTGCCACGGATGAAATGGTGGCCATTGCCCTTCAAACCAAACCCCATTATGTCACTCTTGTCCCGGAACGCAGGCAGGAACTTACCACTGAGGGCGGACTGGAACTGGCTTCGGGCCCTCAACGAAGCCTTGGTGATAAGATCAAAAGGCTCACGGATGCGGGTATTCTGGTTTCTCTTTTTGTGGAAGCTGACCGCAGGGCCCTGGATTCGGCGAAGGCCATGGGTGCCCAAGCGGTTGAGATTCATACTGGGCATTTTTGCCAGCAGATGGATGCTGCTATTGACAGCCGCAGTCGATGGCAGCTGGTGACGCCTTTTATTGAGGCCTCACGCCATGGCCACCAGCTGGGAATGCAGATACATTATGGTCACGGATTGCACTATGGCAATGCCCATTGGTTGCAGTCCATACCTTATTGCGAGGAAGCCAATATCGGGCATGCCATTATTGCCCGGGCGGTCTTTGTGGGATTGACGGAAGCGGTGCGGGAAATGAAGTCCTTGCTCAATGATCCTCGCCATCGCATGGAACCCCCCTCATGACCCTCCAGCCCTTGATTCAAGAGTCAATCACGGAGGAGAGGTTACCGGCTCTTGCTGGTCGCATTGCCGCGTTGATGTCCCAGCAAAAACCTTTTGTTTTATGGCTGGAAGGCCCCATGGGAGCAGGAAAATCAACCCTGACCCGGCACATCCTGTGGGCTCTTGGGCTTGATCCACGGATTCCCGTCGTGTCACCCACCTATACAATTATGAATGAATACGAAATTAACGGCGAATGGTTTGCACACTTGGATTTCTACCGGGCGGATCAATCCTTCAGCATGGACGAACTGGGACTGGAAGGGGTGCGTTCGTATGCTGGCGTATTCATTGAATGGCCCCAGGCACCCCATTCCTCTCAGCAGTTACCACCCACGCTGCGCATGACCATAACCCCAAGTTCGGATGGCCTCTCGCGGGAATACCGTCTCTCCTCCGAAAAACCGGCGGCAGTGACCATTTAACTTATTGATATTATTTGTTTAAATAAAATAGTTCAGTCGACCCCTCAAATTTTCCTTAAATATTCCGTAAATGCCTTTAACAGGCCACGAGAAGCTTTGCTGCGGCGATCTTCAGACGGCGAATCATCAGTGCATGTCGCTCAAGGAATTATTCCATGTCGCAAAACCTTGCCAAAGCGGTGATGAATGAGCAACGCCAGGATATTCGGTATACCAGTCGCGATAATTATACCGCCCAACTGGTGTGCCGTGTAACCCAGCGAACCCTGAAGATCCGCGCGGTGGATGTGTCGCGCCGCGGCATGGGATTCATGGTGAATGAAGAGCTGCCGATGGGCAGTCAGTACGAATTGATTGTGGAGAGCCACCGCATCAACATCGAAGTTGCCTACTGTGTCAATCACCTGGGCATCGATGACCTCTACCGGGGCGGTTTGTTCGCTCGGGATGCCGCTGTCGATTTGATCGACATTTTTCGGAAGATGGGGTTTGAACTGACACCGCAGGCGTGATGTCAGGGTGTGCCATCATATGTGATATTCCGTATTTCCACCGCTTGGGAAGCTACCACATAATCTGAATGAAATGATACTGTCACGGGTGTTTTTAGTTCTTGAAACACCCGCTCACCCAGTCCTGCCATTCGCCGGCTTTGTCCCCGACCATCGGTTACCTGCACCATATCGAACTCATCCACATTAAATTGAATGGCAAACGATACGAGGTCTCCATGACGCGATGGAAGAGATGTCAGCAGCATATTTTGATTATTGGTAAATGGTCCGAAGTCGATGACATCCTTGGAAGGGTCCGCTTCAGTTTGATCCCGATGGGTCACGGATGCGAGGTGATGTGCGATGGAGGTGCGGTCAAGGAGTGTTCCGTAATTCCAGGTTCCTTCACCTCCGTTATGGATGCCGATGGCTGACATGGTGCGGGTATCAAAAACCGGGCTGCCGCTGTGCCCGGGCAGTGTGTCGCATTGATGAGAGAACTCCCCGTCCCCACGACCTGAGAAAGACGCCGGAGCAAGATTGCACCCGGTGGAGAGATGCATTGGTTTTCCCTCCGGATGCCCCAGAACCAGCAGGCGTGCACCGTCGCCGAAAGTTTCCACCTCCTGCATGCGAATGATGGCAGCGGGGGCTGGATCTACTTTTAAAAGAGCAAAATCGCGATCGTTATCCAGTGCGTAATCCAGAAAACGGAGGCATCGGGAGACCTGAGGCAGGGACGTGCGGTTATGGGTCACGCCCCAGGTTATGGCAAAGTTTTGACAGGGTGTGGTCCTGACATCGCCAATAGGCCTGGGCAAGCAGTGGCCAGCGGTGGCTACAATGCCTCCTCCGAGGTGAAAAGCCGTGCATTTATTATTCGTCAGACCGACTGCGTCCAGCTGCTCAAGCAGCGCTTTGGGGAGGCGAGGGTCGTTTTCAGATACTGATGCCATGTCGGAGTCACCAATGATGACGCTGGTATGGCTTTCCGATGCGGCAATGCGGCCACATCCTGGCAAGAAAGTCATGAGATTTCCGCAAAAAATAAGGGAGACCATCTGTTTTTTCATGGGGTTCCTCCATGCATAAACCGGCTTTTGCTCCGATTCACCCACTACGGTCATCGGTCGGTTTGGGGAGGATCTTAAATTGGCTGACCAGTCAGTAAGTCAGGAGGATCAGATGGCGGGGGAGGGATGCTGAAAAGCAAAGTCCCCCGCACCTTTCGATGCGGGGGACTTCGATCTTAACCATTCGGTGGGAGCGACTTAGCGTCCGTTAACGTATTGGTTAATGGAACGGCCGTGCAGTACGCGAACGTGCAGCAAGCCTTCACCGACGAACGGTTCAGAGAGACCTTGTTTAATCTCGAAGCTCTTGTCATCGGGTTGTTCCTCACATTCTTCACCTTGAACGATCTCGGAGATCGGCAAGACCACCATGACGTCGGCAGGATCCTTGTAGGTCCGCACTTCGCGGATAACCATGCATCCCATGAACATGTAAGGATAGTGCCCGTTCAGTTGCAAAAACTGGCGACCAGTTGCCTGATCCTGCATGATGTTGGCGTTTTCAACCGTTGCGTACAGGTAATCATCGGGGGATTCCGTTGTACGGCGGCTGACATGCAGACCCGTTTTGACTTCCGGAGCATTTTTGTAGGTTACGGTGTAATCACCTTCTTCCACGGTACCGACTTTCACCACCTGGATAAAGGGCGTCACCACTTGCAGACAGGCACCGCTTGTATACTTCAGCGATGTTCCCCAAACTTTGATCTCTTTCTTGGTGGTATCAACTTCCGCTCCGGTTTTATCAACCTGGTAGCAGGTGTTGGCAAACTCACCATGGATCACGATTTCAACGTTGTCGTTGTCGTCAAAACCATTGGGGATAAAGATTTTGTTCACAGGTGACGCAATTTCAACGGGCCCGCGGGATTCTGCAAAACCCACAGCTGCTGATAATGCGAGCACCGACACCATAGATGCTTTGATAAATAGAGATGTTTTCATGGCCGCTCCTCCTTGATTTATGTCCCTTTTAAGGTTCCTGCTGACTATAGAGCAAAGCACATGCCAGAGGAAATCCATAGTTTCAATGCCCGAATATAATTCATTAAACAACGATTGAGCAATAAATAAACACCTGTCTGCGTACCGGAAATGGCTCCTTTCCCACCATATTTGGCTGGTCGATTGACCCTTTTCTCCCAAAGTGAGTGGTATCCATCACTGATGCGGTAAATAACCCACCCCCAGACATCCGAAATCACGCGGGACCCCGGGATTCTGGTATAGGTTTAATTTTCCTCAACTTTGACCTCCCAATTGACCATCCATTGTAAGCTCAAATGCTGCTTATCTGGACGAGGGTCCGGTTTCTCACCCTCCTGCAATCCAAAAGGAATGCCAAAAATTTTGGTTTTGGTGGGCAAGAGAAAAATTGCCGCCCCAATCGGAGGGTAAGGGCGGTCCAAAGCTGATCGAAATGTATCTCTGCGCTGGCGCCAAATTCAGGGTACCAGGATTGGTACAGTGGGGGAAATTTGAAGAACCCAGGGAGCGGGTTTCTTGTCAAAAAAGGCTGCAAGCCCCGCTTGACCCGAACGTGAGGCACGTGCCGCCGCAATGGCTTCCACCGTTTCTTCACCCTGGCGATAGGCATTTTCCTGCAGGCTGAGCTGGAGGGCTTTATAGGAAGCCTGCGCTTCCGGACTACCCTGGAGCAATTGATTGATTTCCTCTCGGACAGTCTGTTCCAACTGATCGGATTCAGCGATCGCCTGCACCAGGTGGCATTCCCTGGCTTCCTGATGGTTAAACACCCGAGCTCCTAGCGTCAATCGGCGCAGGGACCCCTGTGGTATTTTACGGGAGAGGTAAGGGAGTATGACGGCCGGGAGTAGGCCAACCCGAATCTCACTCAGACAAAAGCGGGCAGCCGGTGTCGCGATCGCAAAGTCCGTGCAGGCCACAAGACCCACCGCGCCGCCGTAAGCGGCACCTCGCACCACACTGATGGTGGGGATGTGCAGGGAATCAAGGGCCTCAAACATGCGGATCAACTTGCGGGCTTCCGCACGGTTTTCCTCAACTCCCAGACGGGCGGAAGCCTGCATCCAAGTGAGGTCGGCACCGGCGGAAAAGTGTTTGCCAGCCCCCTGCAGCAGCAGAGCGCGGCAGGCCTTGTCCTGGTGTACGGCCTCCAGAGCCGCAGTCAGGTCCTCCAAAATGTCCCCATTAAAAGCATTGGCGGCCTCTGGTCGATTGATCACCAGCGTCGTCACATGATCGTCGGCGATGGCTCCGTCCGCGTGGACCAGGGGGATTTTTTGCAGATATGCAGTTTTGGTCACGATGGTATGCCCTCAAATGTCAAATTTGATGCCTTGGGCCAGCGGTAGCTGGGTTCCATAATTTATCGTATTGGTTTGCCGGCGCATGTAAGCTTTCCAGGCGTCGGAGCCGGATTCGCGGCCTCCTCCGGTTTCTTTTTCGCCCCCGAAGGCTCCGCCAATCTCCGCACCTGACGTGCCGATATTGACGTTGGCAATGCCGCAATCAGAACCCCAGGCTGACAGAAACTGCTCTGCTTCCCGCAGGTTGTTGGTAAAGATCGACGAACTCAATCCCTGTTTGACACCGTTTTGAACGGCAATGGCATTTTCAACGGTGCCGGAATATTTCAGCAGATAAAGAATGGGGGCAAAAGTCTCTTCTTGTACCATGTGGAACTGAGGTTTGGCTTCCACAATGGCGGGACGGACATAACAGCCGGATTCATAGCCTGCGCCGGTAAGAGTCTCGCCCCCGTAGACGATCTTGGCACCTTCTTCCTGGCCGTGCCGCAGGGCTTTTTGCATTAAGGCAACCGCGTCTTTGTCAATCAAGGGTCCAACGTGGTTTTGTTCATCCAGGGGTGATCCGATGCGCAGCCCTTGATAGGCTTTGACGATGGTTTCTTTCACTTTGTCGTAGATGGACTCATGGATGATCAGGCGACGGGTGGTGGTGCAACGTTGACCGCAGGTTCCCACCGCCCCAAATACGATGCCGGGCAGCGCCAGCTTCAGATCTGCATCGGGGGTGAGAATGATGGCGTTGTTGCCACCCAGTTCAAGAATTGAACGCCCCAATCGGCGAGCCACCAGTTCCCCAACTTTTTTACCCATGCGGGTTGAGCCAGTGGCGGAAATCAGGGGTACCCGCTCGTCGTTGACCATGGTTTCTCCAATCTCACCGACATCCCCCACGATCATATTGAAAACCCCCTCGGGGATTTGATTCTCCTTCAGCACATCCTTCATGATGTTAAAACAGGCGACAGCAGACAGGGGCGTTTTCTCGGAGGGCTTCCACACGGTGACGTCCCCACAAACCGCGGCGATCATGGAGTTCCAGGACCACACTGCCACCGGAAAGTTAAAGGCGGAAATGATTCCCACCACTCCCATGGGGTGCCATTGCTCGTACATGCGGTGATTGGGGCGCTCCGAATGCATGGTCAGGCCATGCAACTGACGGGATAAGCCCACCGCGAAATCACAGATGTCGATCATCTCCTGCACTTCTCCGAGGCCTTCCTGCAGGGATTTCCCCATTTCGTAGGCCACCAGTTGCCCCAGCGGCTTTTTGTATTGCCGTAGACGTAGGCCGATCTGGCGCACCACTTCGCCTCGCTTGGGTGCAGGGGTCTGACGCCAGGTCTCGAATGCCCGAAGGGCTACCGTCATCATGGCGTCATAGTCTTTGCGGGTGGCTTTGGCGATTTTTCCCACCAACTGCCCATCAACCGGAGAATAGGATTCAAAAACGGAACCTGAAGAGCTCCCGTGCCATTCGCAACCAGTGGAAACCGGTTGGCAGGTTCCCGAGATGCCAAGTTCCTTTAAAAAGCCCATATCCTGATGACTCATCGGTTGATCCTTTCCGTTGCGAAATCTGAAAAAAAAGCCCCGAGGCGGGGCTTCGAAGCTATCACAAAGGCAGGCGTTATAACAGGGGTTTATCCCAATCGTCGGGTCACTGTTCCGACACAGCTGGGAGGGGGGAATCTGCCACCGCCGACGACAGGTTGGGATCCCCAACCTGCATGGTGACGCAATGGATGGCGCCCCCCATCTGAACCAGGGTGTCGGCCTCGATAAAGACGGTTTTATAGCCAAATTTCTGGTGAGTTGCGATGATTTCAGCCTCATATTCCGCAAAAAATGGCTGGTCAAGGTAGGGGATATTATCCGATTGGTTGCGCTGAACGATAGGCGGCATCACCTTGTAGCGAGGTACAATGATGGTATCGTTCACTGTCAGACTATTGATATAGGATGGAATCACGTCGTCTTTATCCGCATGGGGTACCGGCATGGGAAGGCGCACCACTTGAAATCCGAAGTCGCGGATTTCGGTCGCCCGGGTATCCAAGTACTTTTTCATAACCTTTGCCATGCGGTACCCTTGGGTATTGGGATCGATGCCCGCCAGGGTGTTATCGCGGATTTCGCCGACGGCGATCGTGGAATCGTTGAGAAATTTGGCCCATACATCGATGTGCCCGGTGACTTCATAATCCATACGCGGAAAGAGGAGCACCCTGCGGCATCCCGCAAATGACATGTAGAGTTTGGATATGTCTTCTTCGGTCAGAAGCATATCATCCTGACGGTAACGACGACGGTTGGCGCGACTCACGCGATCCGTCAGGAGGCATTCACCCCGGCCGTTGATCATGAAGTTGCCGCCCTCGTTGTAGATGGGGAGGGTGATGCGGGGGAGTGGCATGGCCTTTACCAGAGATTGGGGGGCAAAATCATCGGATTCGCGGTTGGGATAGTAGTTCATATCCACCATGCGTAAGTCACCCTTTTCATGACCGCGGGCAAAAAGCGGTGTCCAGTCGCGGGCCCAAACGGACATCACGCCGGCATGACCGTTTTCCACGATTTCCACCTGACTCATGCGATCTCCCAGAAGGTCCCGCAATGGCTGCAGGACAGATACCGCGTTTTGGGTCATGGAAAACCCCTGCGGTACCACCAGATAAATTTTGGGAGCACCGGCCTCCAAAATCGCTTGAATTAAATCCTCCCGGTGATGGGTCTCGAGTAGGGGTAGTCCGACGATGACAGCCTGTGTGCGATAGTGCTCCGGAATCACCAATTGCTGGTTGATAAATTGGGCCTGATCCAGAGCGTCGGAGTTTTCGTAGTGACCACTGGGGGTAGACTTCCCGGACCTTTCCGGACCACAGGCGGACAGAATAACCATGGTTATGGCCACCCAAAGTGGTCCGTATAAACGGGGGAACAGCACCGTTGATGGAATTGTTTTGAATTTCATTTTGCGATCCCCCTCAGGTGTGACTGGCCATCCAGCCAATTGAGGTTCTTCTATGCGAATATTTCCTAGTGTGCAAGTCTTATTCGTGAGGCTCAAGGGGTTTAACCTTAAGAATAATCGGAGCCAGTATTATTGAACAATCTATGTCATTGCGCCGCACTAATGGTTCACTTATCATTATTTTAAATTTCACATCATAGGGGTAATTTTCATGGATAAGAAATCGTTTGGTATGATGGCTGCCGCTACCGTTGCTCTCCTGTCCGCTGGTACTGTTTTGGCTGGTCCGAAAGTGACGAAGGGTCATGTCTGCCAAAACAATTCCTGCAAGGGTAAATCCGCTTGTTCTGGACTGGGCAATAACTCCTGTGGCGGTCAAAACAGCTGCAAAGGCAAGGGCTGGCTGGATCATGATAATGAAAAAGACTGTGCTGCCAATGGCGGCAAGTGGGCGAAAGCCGAGGCTGACAAGGGCGCTGCCAAGAAAGATGCGGCACCTGGTGGTAAAGCCGACGGTAAAGCGCATCCAACGAAATAAGGCCCTTGGCTCGAATGTTCAAGGAGGGGGCCAAATTGGCCCCCTTTTTAGTAAACTCGCACCATATCTGCGGGTCCCCCAGCAAGGAGACGTGACATGAACAAATTACAGGGTTTTGGAGTCGGATTTCGACCGCCTCATTATGCCGAAATCACGTCCTCCCTCCCCCGAGAGATCGATTGGTTTGAGGTCATCAGTGAAAACTTCATGGCAACCGGCGGGCGTCCCCGTCACTATCTGGCCAAGTTAAAAGAACACTATCCAGTCGTGTTGCATGGCGTCGGGCTTTCCATCGCGGGGACTGATCCCCTGGATCGTCAGTATCTCAAGGCGCTCAAAAATCTGGCAGACTGGGTCAATCCCCCTCTCATCACGGACCATCTGTGTTGGACCTCTTCGCGGGGGAGGCATAGTCACGACCTTCTACCCTTTCCCTACCATGAAGCCAGCCTGCGGCATATCACCACCCGCATCGACGAGGTTCAGGACTATTTGGGACGGCGCATTTTGCTTGAAAACCCCTCCGCCTACATAGCGTTTCATAGTTCCACGGTAGGGGAGGCTGAATTTCTGGAGGAACTCTGTCGCCGCACAGGATGTGGCATTCTGCTGGACCTCAACAACCTGTACGTTAATTCCCAGAATCTGGGGTTTGATCCATTGCAATACCTTGCCGTTATGAGCCCTGATCACGTGGGGCAGTTTCATGTGGCCGGTCATACGGTCTATCCGGATATTCGGATCGATACCCATGACCACCACGTACCCGAGGAGGTGTGGCATCTGTACCGACTTGCGGTCCTCAAGTTTCCGCATGTACCCACCCTATTGGAGTGGGATGACAAGATTCCGGAAGTGGCGGTGCTTTTAGAAGAAGTGGGCCGTGCCCGCCGCGAAGCCGAAGCTGCGCAGGCGAATCGACTTAACCTCGGAACATCAATGCAGTGGGATAGCGGAACTAGGGCATCCAGATCCTGCGAAACCACTGCTGAACCTCTCAATCTGGATCTATCAGCTTTGCAATCACAATTTTTTGATGCCATTGCTCGCCGGAGTGAACCGGAATCCCATTTTGTGCATGGCATAACCCATAATCAAACGCCGGTGCATAGCCAGCGCGGATTTTCAGTCTATCACCAGGGATTTTTCCTGCGGGCCCGCGATGCTATGAAAGACTTTTTCCCCACCATGGCCTTTATTCTGGAGGATGCGGGAATGGAAGCCCTTGTGGCGGACTATCTCGAACATTTTCCATCCACGCATTATTCCATCAATTATATCGGGCGCAATTTTGAAACCTATCTGCGGCAGCACAAATTGCCCATGGACTTCGGGGTGGAGGCCACAGTCCTTGCGGACCTGGCGGCCTTTGAATGGACCCGTATGGAAGTTCTGATAGCTCCGGACGGTCCTTCGCCCGTGGGGATCGGATGTCTGGCGGAGGTGGACGAGGAGCAATGGGCGCAGCTGCGGATCATTTTTGCCCCGCAGGCCATTGTGCTGGATCTGGACTATGATATTGCCAGCGTATGGCACACGGTGGAACGTGGAGAGATCCCCGCGATACCGGAGGAAGCTGTGCAGACTATTCTGTTCTATCGCGATAATCTGGACGTCGCTCATGAGGTGATCCCCGAACGGGAGGGGATGGCCTTCCGATTAGCGCAAGAGGGCCGGCCTTTGTGGGATGTATGCCAAGCCATGGCGGCGCGACGGGAGGTCGACCAGGTGTTGGTGCAGGAGGTGATGACCTATCTCCAGCATTGGTTTGCAGCTGGTATCGTGACGGAAATAACCCTCGATCAACCATAACTGACAGTTCTTTAAAAATTTCATAAAAAAAGGCTGGGACTGACCAGCCTTTTTTTAACTTATAGAATGGACGTCAGTAGTCGGTGATTTCACCGCTCGGGGCGTCATCGCTTGGTTCTTCACCAACTTCAGATTCTTCTGTCTCTGGAGGCATATCGCTGCGATCCATGCCATCGCCTTCCATGATGGCGCCTGATTCATCCGGCACCATGGGTTCGATTGTATTTTCCTGTGCCGGTGAGGAGGCATCCGGGCTTTCACCGGTCGAAGATTTTTCGCCTTCATCATCAGAGCAACGGGATGCAGACAGGAGAAGGGCTTGTGCGGACACAACCAGGAACAAAAGTATCTTTTTCATGTGAACTCCCGAAGGTGTTAGTAATCCCTTACAAGCATGCCATATGAGCGGGGTAATTTTCAAATTTTATGCGTTAGCTTTGGCCAATAAAACACTCCCCATCACAGGGGCTCGGCGACCAGCGTGGCTATTTTATCAAGCAGACCGTTGACAAAGGAGCCGGAGTGTTCAGTGCCGTACTTTTTCGCCAATTCAATCGCCTCATTGATGACCACCTTGGTCGGAGTTCCTTTGTGCATCAATTCCCAGGTGGCAACACGTAAGACACAACGGTCGGTGGATGCCATGCGATCGATACTCCAATTGACGGAAACGCCTGAGATGGTTTCATCAATTCTGGGAAGTTCGTCGTAAATGCCCTCCACCATGCCGCGGGAGATTTGCGCTACTTTGGGAGCAATCTTGAAATTTTCGATGAATTGGGAAAAGTGGCTATCGGAAAAATGAAAGAGGCGCTCACATTCGGACTGATACAAAAACTGCACTGCCCGTTCACGCGCTTCTGAATTGGGATGGGTAAAAGAGTCCTGTGTCACTTGGCACCCCAGTGGTCCAGTTGTTTCATGGTGGATACCATTTTAACGGCAGTGACACCCGCTTCGTAGCCCTTGTTTCCAAGTTTTAAGCCCGCGCGGTTCAAAGCCTGCTCCACGGTGTCAGTGGTCAGGACCCCAAAAATGACTGGAACACCGGAATCCAGACCTGCTTTCATTAAACCTGCGGCCGCCTGCCCCGCCACATGGTCAAAATGCGCGGTTTCACCTTTGATCACTGCACCGATGGCAATAATGGCGCCGAATCTGCCAGTCCGGGCGGCCTTTGCTGCCACCTGAGGAAGTTCGAAACTACCGGGTACCCATATCTCATCGATATGATCGGCTTTGACGCCGCTTTCCAATAACGCATCACGAGCGCCACTGGCCAAGGGGCGGGTAATCAATTCATTAAACCGGGCAGCCACGATCAGATAACGCATGAAGGCTGATGTCCTTTCAATAGCCGCAACTTACTGCGGGCGTGGTTGGAGGATGCAGGTATCGGTGATTTCAATGCCAAAACCCGAAAGTCCTTTCAGGGGACGAACGGACGTGGTGTGAAGTCGCATTTTATGGACGCCAAGAACTCGCAATATTTGAGCTCCGGTACCATGCAGTCGAAGGTCCATCGGCGGCATGGCGGCGGCATTATCGCTGGCGGTCTTACGTTCGGCATCATCATGCAGAGCCGCGAGATCCCGTTGCAATTGGCTGGTAAGATCAGTGGGGTTTGTCAGATAAAGGAGCACACCGGCATCGGCATTGGCCAACATCTGCAATCCGGCTTCAATGCGAAACCGCCCGCCATTGAGTCCATCAGCAAAGACATCCACCAGAGGTCTCTGACTGTGCACCCGCACGTCGACCACCTTGTCTGCAAAGTCCTGGCCCTTAATCAGGGCAAAGTGGGTAGTTTTGTCGACAATATTGCGAAACAAAATACCTTCAAAGACCCCAGCGGAAGTCTGCACGGGATATTGGGCCGCGATCTCCACCAAAGATTCCCGCTGCAGCCGATAGCTGATCAAATCGGCTATGGCAACCATCGGGATGTCGTGCTTGCGGGAAAATGCTTCCAGGTCACCCATGCGCGCCATGGTGCCATCATCGTTCATGATTTCACAAATCACGCCGGCACCTGACAATCCCGCCATTCGTGCCAGGTCGACGGACCCTTCCGTATGACCCGCTCTTTCTAAAACACCACCCGGTCGGGCCTTCAATGGAAAAATATGACCCGGCACAACGATGTCATTGGGCACGGTATCTGGGGCAATGGCCACCTTGATGGTATGGGAGCGGTCGGCGGCGGAGATTCCGGTGGTGACACCATCGCGAGCCTCGATACTGACCGTAAACGCGGTGCGCTGATCCGGTAGAGTTTTGGTGGTATCTTCCATCATGGGTAACTTGAGGCGATCTACAATGGCAGGTTCCAAAGTCAGGCAGATCAATCCGCGAGCCTCTTTGGCCATAAAGTTTATGACCTGGGGTGTGGCATGTTCAGCCGCCAACACCAGATCGCCTTCGTTTTCGCGATCTTCATCGTCCACCATGATCACCATGCCACCTTTACGCAAGGTTTCAATGGCCCTATGAACGCGGGGTAATACATTTTCCGGGTTTGAAAATGGCATGGGGAAAACTCCTCCTGGAGGCTCAGGTAGCGGCGGACTCTATGATAAAAAGAAGATGAATTCAATACAAAACGGTGTTAAATAAGCGCGTTTTATTAAGGAAATGTTCATTTACAATCAAAACGTCGCGATGTTTTAACGGGATCAAGATGGCTAGGCTTGCCCTGAACGAGAGGCCTTCCGGGGCCAGTTCCGGCCCACCCATTCCGGGTTTATGTGCGGACATGCGTCTGTACGGATCCTAAAGATAAATTTAAGGATTTAGATTAATTGGATAATTTTTCAGAACAGGACTGGGAACTCCTCGGGCAGATCCGGGGGGGCTTCCTAGAGGCCAAGGCCGGTCTGGGGGACTATTGGGGATCCGATCGGGCTCTGGAACTATATGAAGAAACCTTTGCCCAGAGGATTGGGTGGAAATGGCAAGCTGTGGTGGAGGAACTCTGTCAGCGGGGGTGGAGTCCGCCGCAAGGGGTTCGATTGCTGGACTGGGGATGTGGAACAGGAATCGCTGCCCGCGTTTTTAGTGAGCAGTGGGGAGACAAAGTGGTGGATGTGACTTTTTTGGATCGGTCCCCACGGGCGGTCAGATTTGCCACAGGAATATATCAAAACAGATTTGCCAATATACCTGTTGTGGTAAAGACCTCAGGGGCTCCCACCGGCCCAACAATCATGCTGATCAGCCATGTTGCCAATGAACTGGGGGAAAAAGATCTGCAGAGGCTCCTGGAGGACGTGCGTCAGTGTCACACCGTGATATGGGTTGAAGCCGGATCACGGGTTAACAGTCAGCGGCTCCGTCAGGTCCGCGAGCATTTGCGGGGTTGTGGTCGCATTATCGCACCATGTGACCATCAGAACGCCTGCGGTTTGGGCGATCCATCGCGGGAAAAAGACTGGTGTCATTTTTTCGCTGCTACGCCGAATCATGTTCACCAAAGCGCAGGGTGGCGGCGTTTTGCCAAGGAATTGAACGTGGATTTGCGCTCATTACCCGTCAGTTTTCTGGTAATGGGCATGGGAGCGGCATCGGGTGATGAGCCGCCTGAGGTCTGTGACGTTGCACGGGTTTTGGGGCGAGTACGGGAGTTTAAAGGCTATTGCACTTTTTTGGCGTGCGGTGCCGATGGTGTTCGATCGGAACGAATGATGAAACGACAGGACAAAACGACTTTCAAGCAGCTCTGCGATGGCGGATTTTGTTTGCGGTATGACAGGGCGGTGACAGGGGGATGAATTGAAAAACGCAGGACGACTATTGGTTGGATTGAGTTATTTTGCCGTGGTTCATGGCCTGTCTATTCCAGCGTGGGCAGAGGAAAATCCTCACAATGTAGAGCCGGTATCTCAGGTGCTGGAAGAGGACTTTGTCCGCATCAATGACCAGTTCATGGCAATCTTTGCCCCGATCGTAGCCCAATACGGAGCAAATCTCACACTGCAGGCCAGCTGGTCGGATCCTCTGGAGCACGCCGGTGCAACCAAATCAGGATCCGAATGGATCATCCTGGTTTTTGGAGGTTTGGCGCGAGATCCCATGATGACCCGGGATGGTTATTGGATGACTTTGTGCCACGAGCTGGGACATTTGCTGGGAGGGTATCCGATGGGGAACTCCAAACTGGCTTATGAAGGCCAAGCAGATTATTTTGCATCCCAGGTCTGTGCGCGAACCCTCTGGATTAACGATGCCACCGAAAATGCATCGATCGCCACTTCTGTTGAAGCTAAGATCATAGACCGCTGCCATGAAGCCTGGGCTGCAGAAGCTGATCGAAATCTGTGTGCACGTATTTTCAAAGCCGGACAAAGTTTTGTGGATTCTCTGGCCGCAGGGCCCAATCAGGCCTCTTATGATCGCCGTGATACCTCAGTTGTGAAACTCACAGAGGGGGGGCATCCCGGTTCACAGTGCCGGCTGGACACCTACGCTGCTGGCGCGTTGTGTGCAAAATCCTGGGACTTCTCCCGCATACCGGGACTGGATCATCTGGGAGATCCTGCGGCCATGGAAGAAGAGGCGGCACTGTATTCTTGTTTTGAGGGTGGGGGAGCCCGTCCGGCCTGCTGGTTCAGAAGTCATTTTTAAATTGCCATACTGATAGTTCCCTTAGGTCAAGGATTGGATGCGCTTGATGATGTTGGAGGTGGAGAGTCCCTCCACGAAAGAGATGGCCTCAACGCGACCCCCACCTGATAGAACGGAATCAGCGCCGACGATTTCGCTGACTTTCCAGTCGGCGCCTTTCACCAGCACGTCCGGTTCCACGAATTCTATCAATTCAAGGGGAGTATCCTCATCAAATTTAACCACATAGTCCACGCATGCCAACGCAGCTAAAAGACGAGCGCGCTCTTCGTAGGGAATAATAGGTCGTTGAAGGCCCTTGAGACGACGCACAGAATCATCGCTGTTGAGGCCGATCATCAGCATATCTCCCTTGGCCCGCGCTGCTTCCAGATAACTGATATGGCCGGCATGCAGGATATCAAAACACCCGTTGGTAAACACCACACGATGAGCCCGCTTTCCACGCTGGCCCAAGTGTCGACGGATCGTTTCGCGGTTTACGATTTTGCCAGCCGTTCCTTGGAAATTAGTATGATGGGAGGCCTCCTGCTCCCAGAGTTCCTTGAGTTCCTCCCAAAGAATGGGTTGGGTCCCCCACTTTTCCACCACCTTCCCGGCGGCGGTATTGGCAGCTCGCATCGCCGTCTGGATATCTGTCTTGGCGCCGATACCCAGTGCCATGATGGCAGCCACGGTATCGCCCGCCCCCGAGACATCGTAGACCTCCCGCGCCTGCGCGGGCAGGAAGTATGAGGTGCTGCTTTGCGGATTGGATTCAAAAAGACAGTACATCCCCTCGGCGCCGAGGGTGATCATGACGTGCTGCAGATGATACCGACGCTTCAATTCCTCAGCGAGAGATTCCTTGTTTATATTGTCCGGCTGATCCAATCCCAGGGCCTCCATCGCTTCCTTGCGGTTGGGGGTTATCAAATAAGCCCCCTGATACTTCGCAAAGTCTTTGCCTTTGGGGTCCACAATCGTGGGGATGTTTTTGGCGCGGGCAATGGTAAATATCTGAGTCAGAAACTCCGGCGGCAAGGCTCCTTTGCCATAGTCGCTGACCACAATAGCGTCCACATTCATCGTTTTAAGATTGGCGATCAATTGCGCTTGCAGTTCAGCGGATATGGGGGTCGTCGTTTCCCAGTCGATCCGGGCGATCTGGTGGTTTCCTGCCGTGATGCGGGTCTTACGGGTGGTGGGGCGATGACGGTCCA
This sequence comes from Pseudomonadota bacterium, assembly GCA_029556045.1. The sequence goes on from JAKQGS010000082.1 coordinate 21,300, forward strand.
CAATCACCCGGGAGGTGTCGATCCCATCATGAGTCAGAATCTCATTCAACTGCTGGGCAGCCTGATCGTTTCCCCAGACTCCCATGATTATCGCGGCTCCACCGGCCAATTGCACGTTGCGTGCAACATTGGCAGCCCCCCCGGCGGTCAGACGGGAACCCTTAACCTGGTGAACTGGCACGGGAGCCTCTGGTGAGATGCGATTAACGGTGCCATCCAGATATTCGTCGATGATGAGGTCGCCAATCACGGCGACGCGAACCTTGCGATCTTCCCAGGGGAGCTTGTGGATATTTTGCATAATGTTCCAAAAGAAATCAGAAAAACTCGTGTTTACGGAAACTAATGAATATACCGGCCAGCCCGTTTAGTCAAAGCCCTGACGCCATTTCTGTCACGCCATTGACTCAATTTTCCGTCGGTGCGGCAATAATTTGGCGTGGTCTCTAAAAATCCTTTTGGTTCTCGGCAGATAATTTGCGGCACAACTTTTGCTTGGTAGCTTCTGCCTCCCCTTTATCGCCAAAAAACAATCGGAGTTAAGGCATACAATGCTGAAACGGCTTCTGACCCACATTGCGATCTTTGTCCTGAGCATCGTTGACAGCGGTGCAACGGCCATTGCTGAAAGCGCCCCGGGCTCCCGCTTTGCCCAGCTTGTTCTGCCATTAGACTCCCAGCGTCCCTACACCTACTATTTTAGCGAAAAAGACCGCGCTTTGGTCATCGATATCAAGGACACATCTGCCCAGGAATTGCCGGCATTGGATCACTATGACGAATCGCTGGTGCGACGGGTTGTGGTCCGACAATTGGAGAACAAGACAACCCAAGCCCGCCTGATCTTGCGAGATAGTGCCATCCGGGCAACGGTGACCTCGTTTACGCAACCGTTTCGAATCGTGATCGACCTTTTTGACAAAGACTTTCAGGAAGAGCGGGATCCCGTGACCGGATTTCCCCTCACTCCAAACGTACAATCTCAAAAGGGATCCAGCCTGCGTCCCGTAAGTCCTGAGTATCAGGTGGATCAAATGAGTCAAAGCCCTGACGCCGGGAGGACCAGCGGCAAACGACAGCTGATGGCTCCCCCTGCAAAGGGTGCTGGAAGCGAAGGGATGAAAGTTGACTTGAAGGATATTGTCGAGGGTCCCGCTAAAGGTTGGGAAAAATTCCCCCTCTATATCTATCGTTTTCAGGCGGCTCTCTATAAGACGGTGCGAACCAAACCGATGCCGCAGAATCCCCCTTTGCTCACTTCGGCGGAGGCCATGGCGGACTATGCGGGAAAACTTTATGAGTTTGGGCATGAGGAAAAAGCTCTCGCAGTCTATCAACAGCTTCTTCACAGCAATTCCCAGGTATTGGCAGATGATCCGGTTCAACTTTGGCGGTTGGCGGAAATTCATCTTGGTAAAGGTAACTATATTCTTGCGGACGGTTACTACCAAAGCCTGACGGAAAAGCATCCGGAACACGACCTTGCTCGTATGGCGGCATTGCGCCGTCTTGATGTGGAAGTCTTGCATGGGTTGGAGCGTGGCAAAACCGTACCCTGGGCTCAATTGCATAAAAAACTGCAAAAGATCCAGCCAGGACGCAATTCAGAACTGGCCACGCAAATCGCTATCCGTCAAGGATACTGGGGCAGCACTGATGAGGAGCATGCAGCTATCCGTGCCAATCGTTACCACCTGCCTCGTGTATCGGAGGAACTGGCGCAGTCGCTGGCCACCCAGTCCGATGTCGTCGAAGGTGGTCGAACCGGGCTTTTGGCTGGGGCGATGGCGCTCAATGTCAAACTTGATGGAAATATCGATCGCGATACCGTGACCACTGCGGCCTCATTTTTCAAACGATACCGCGGGAAAGCCGCGGAAAGCCTTCTAAAACCGCTAGAAGACAAACTGCGTCACGTGCTCGGACAAAAAATTGTAAGACTGGTGGAAAAAGGAAAGCACGTCGAAGCCATAGAACTCTATGAAGCCCTGCCTGCTGACCTGGCATGGGCCCGCAATAATGACCGTATATCCTGGGCCATGGGTGAAGCCTATCGCAAGCTCAATCAACCGGATCGGGCATCGAAGTATTACGAGGCGGCGGTTGAATCCCGCGATGATTCCAGTGGGCGATTTCGGGCCACTTTATTGCAGCTGGTCACGGCGGAGCATGCTGTCGATATGCAAAAGTCCCGTAAAAACCGTGATGCACAACAACAACGGAGAATGTCTCAGGCAGATCGCCGCCTGCTGGAGATCTGGAAGCAGATGCCCGATCAGGAAAAACGCCGGATTTATGGTGAATCGCGGGCTCATTTAGAAAAATTGGTGGTCGATGGCGTCAGAATCAAATCTGCACCCGTCATTGTTTTGAGTGAATGGGACCAGGCTCTTTCAGCGCGGGTTGCTGCGTCCAGCAAAGAAAACAGCGGAAGCAATGCCGGCGCCTCGTATTCTTCTGATTCGGTCAAGTTGATTGGTCAATTGGTTATTCGATTTGATGAACTCAAAATGGCCAGCGAAAAATCCAGAGCCCAGGGACTGTACAAACGCATGAATCCCGGTTCGTTCGGTAGCGATAAGACAGCCAGAGATAGCTGGACCGGCGAAATGGTCAAACTGGCGGAAGAATACAGGGTGCAGAACGATAACCTGGAGGCCGGTCGGGTTTACGCTTTGGCTGCGAAAGAAAACCTTGAATGGGAGGGGCGTGGCGAGGCTTTGTACAAAGCCGGCCTGTTGCTCTTCCGTGCCGGCAAGCGGGATGAAGCCGTGGAAGCCCTCAAAGCAGCGGCTGATGACAAATCTAATCTTCTCTATGCGGACTTAGCCCAAAAAAGGCTGAGCCAGATTGAGCAATAAAAGGAGTGATCATGGAACACGCGAAGGCGACAAGCGAAGCATTGGCCCACACGATCGACCAAAAGACCCCGAATCCTCACGAATACCTGAGTTATATTCAGGAGCAAAAGCATCGAGATCGTCGCATGCCAGGAAGTTCGCATGGCGAGTTTATTTTTGCAGACGAAAAGATGTTGCGTATCCGCGGCATAGTCGAGCAAATCGCCAGTGCCAACGTCCCAGTTTTGATAACTGGCGAATCGGGAACTGGCAAAGAGGTTATCGCACGCATGATACACAATGCGTCAATCCGCAAAGGCGAAAATTTTGTCGGGATCAATTGTGCGGCACTGCCTTCGACGCTGCTGGAAAGTGAACTTTTTGGTTTTGAAAAAGGTGCGTTTACCGGTGCCACGCAACGGCACATGGGTAAATTTGAGCAAGCCAACGGTGGAACTCTGTTGTTGGATGAAGTTACAGAAACAGATCCATCCCTCCAGGCGAAACTCCTGCGGGCGTTGCAGGAGGGTGAAATAGAGCGTTTAGGAGGTTCTGGTCCAGTAAAAGTTGATACGCGCATCATTGCAACCACAAATCGTGACATCGCTTCCTGTGTTAAGGATGGAACTTTCCGTCAGGACCTATTTTACCGTTTATATGTTATCCACCTTGAGATTCCTCCCCTTCGTCAGCGTCCGAAGGATATCGAAGTTCTCTGTCGCCACTTTTTGAAACAATTCAGTCTCGATCATGCTGGTCGCAATATGGTCATGAGCGCTGAGGCTATGAATAAACTGGTGAAATATCCATGGCCTGGAAACGTGCGTGAGTTGCAGAATGTGATTCAACGCGCTGTTTTGATGGCCAATCATGATGTATTAACCGCGGAAGACTTTTTATTGGAACAGAAGGCTCCGAAAAACGACAGCGATTGGGTCAAGCATCTGCCGATTGGTCGAAAGATGCGTGAGGTCGAAACCCAGTTCATTCTGCAAACGCTGGCGAGTCATCAGGGAAACCGGACACATTCCGCCAAAACCCTCGGAATTTCATTAAGAACGCTACGCAACAAAATCAATGAATTTGTCATAGAAGGTCATGAAGTTCCACAACCAACCTGCGGTAAAGCTCTATGAGTGGTCTGATTGGCGGCATTTTCAACGGTAAAGACCGGATTAAGATGGAGGCGCTCAACCAGCGCCTGACCCGGTCCCAGGTTATCAATGCCAATATCGCCAATGCAGAGACTCCGGGATTTCGTGCGCTGGGGTACGACTTCGAAAGCCAACTTCAGGAAATTGACGGGGATGACGGTTCCCTCCCGATGCGGGTAACCGACGCCCGTCACATGCGTTCGGAGTTCGTGGATGGCGATGGCACTCTGCAGCCTGATGTCTATGTACAACCTTCAGAAAGTGTCGGCAACGATGGCAACACCGTGGACGTGGATAAAGAAATGGCATCGCTGGCAGAAAACCAGATCATGTATCGCGCTACAGTTGAACTGATCAACAAAAAAATCGGTGTACTTAAATACGCAATTCACGGAGGAGGTCGCTGATTATGGGATTCTTTAAGTCCATGAATATCAGTTCATCCGCTCTCGCGGCGCAACGCATGCGCATGAACATCTTAAGCGCCAACCTGGCTAACGCTAATACGACGCGTACACCAGAAGGTGGGCCTTATAGACGCCAGGATGTGGTGTTTTCCGCAGTGCCTGAAGGCAACGAATTTGAGGACTTTCTTGATGAAGGCTATGGCACTCAGCTGTCGAAGGTCAAGGTTGTTGATGTACATCAGGATCAAAAGGCACCGCGCAAGGTACATGACCCAGCTCATCCTGACGCCGACAAGGACGGTTTTGTAGAAATGCCGAATATCCAGGTCATGACGGAAATGGTCAATATGATCGCTGCTACCCGGGCGTTTGAAGCAAACACCACCGCTCTTAATTCGGCAAAACAAATGGCGGGCACAGCTTTGGATATCGGGCGCGTTTAATCCTTAATTGCGGGAGTCCATATGAGCAAGATCGGAGGCGGCGTAAAGTTCAGCGAGCAGCTACTGGCCGAGCTGCGTGATATGAACTTTCGCAACAATGCCGGTTCTCAAGTCAAAAAGGAAGTTGCTGGTGACAAGGGTCGGAGCTTTTTGGAGTACCTCAAAGACGATGTCGCTGAGGTCAATCAGATGCAAAAAGAAAGTGACAAAATGGGAACCGCCCTGGCCACTGGAAAGAGCGAGAATATTCATGAAACCATGCTGGCGGCATCGCAGGCAGAACTTGGATTTAATTTAATGGTTCAGGTGAGGAATAAGGTTTTGGAGGCCTATCAGGAAGTGATGAGAATGCCGGTATAACGGTCATTACCTTTTTAAATTCTTAATTTGAGCTTAATCGGAGTTGCCTTTGGACAAGATCATGGAACGTTGGAAAGCTCTCCAAGAGCAAATTGGCAAGTTCTGGACCAGCCTTTCGATGGGGCTGAAGGTCGCCATGGGTGCCTCTATCGCTCTGATTATGGCTGTTGTGATTGCGGTCGCTGCAAATTCACGGGGTCAGGAACGTATCTATCTCTATGAAAATCTAACCAATGAAGACAACCAGGCCATAACGGCTGAGTTAAACCGCTTAGGTGTTAAAGACTATCTTGCTGACGGCACAGGAATCAAAGTCATGCCGGATCAGGTGATGCCTCTTCGTCTGAAGTTGGCCCAGGAAGGCCTGCCCAGCCATGGACAGATCGGATGGGAAAAATTTGATCAGCAGGACTTCACCCGCACAGAATTTGAACAAAATATCCACAAAATGCGTGCGATGGAAGGTGAATTGGCCCGTACGATCATCGCCGTTGATGGTGTTATGTCGGCTCGTGTCCATTTGGTGGTCCCGAAACAGGCGCTATTTGGAGAAGACAAAAAGGAACCGACAGCAGCTATATACATTAAAACCAAAAGGGGAGTCGAACTGACGGAAAAGCAGATAAGGGGAATTGTACACCTGACATCCCGTTCAGTAGAAGGACTCAGTCCGGATAAGGTGACGGTTATTGATCATGAAGGCAAGATGTTGACCAAAATGGAAAGCGAAGACCCCACCACGAAACGCACGACTGAGATGGTGACTTTTCGCAGAACCGTGGAAAAAGATCTGGAAGACAAGGTGCGTACCATTGTCGCACGCGTGGTTGGACCTGACCGCGTGGAAGCCAAGGTTGATGTGGAAGTAGATTTTACCGAAGAAGAGCAAGTGATCTCAGACATCGATCCAGATCGCGTTGCGGTTCTTTCATCGAATACGATAACTCAGGAAATGGATGGCAGCGGGTTGAATCCAACCGGTATTCCCGGTTCTAAATCCAATGTTCCTGGCGAGCAGGAAGAAGTAGTGGCCAATTCCAATCGTTCGAGCGCGAAAAGAGGTTCGGAGCGAATCAATTACGAAATCGCCAAAACCCAGAGTAAAAAGCTGTTGCCAGTGGGTAATATCAAGCGCATTTCCGCCGCTGTTATCGTGGATGGAGGTCAACCCTATCCAGTGGATGGCGCGCAACCGGTTTTCCAGCCCCGGACGCCCGAAGAAATGATTAAAATTAACGAACTGGTCAAATCTGCCATCGGTTTCAAAGAAGGGCGTGATGAAGTTAAAGTGCATAACATGATGTTTCAATTAGCCCCTTATCAAATGCAGGTGTTGGACGAGAAAAAACAGGAAAGTCGGGAATACATTTCCAATCTTGCCCTGTCCGCATTGGTTGCGCTTTCGCTTATTCTGTTTTTTGTCCTGATCGTACGCCCCTATTTCCGTTGGCTGTCCTATGACCCACAACGGAAGCAGGCAGATACTTTGGTGGAGGAGTATCGCCCTGACCTCGAAATGGGCGGTATTCAGAATGTTCATGTTAAAGAGGATGTTCCCTTTGACAAACTTACCCCCCAGGAGCAGATCCACTATCTGGCGAAACATGAACCGCAGAGAACCACGGAAGCTTTACGGATTCTTCTCAGTCCACATGCCAATCACTAACGGTGTGCCATGCATAACTATGATCGTCCCAAACTTATCGGTCGGTTCTTTAAAAGAGATGATCGCATGAACCAGGTTGTCACGGTTCAGGATTTTTCATTTATCGAGATTTGTGAATCAGATTTGATATACCCCGATAATCCTGATGGTAATATTATCCATCACACCCTCCACGATCCGGACGCAATAGATCGCGTGGTCAAAGACCCGATTGATATTACGGGTGATTTCAAACACGAAAATGCGCCAGGCATCATCAAGCCCGTTGATTTTACGAGTGAATGGAAGGCAATGAAACGTAAGACCCGTCGCAAGGGTAGCCGCTTTGATGAGGACGAAGAGTACGAACTTGAATTGGAGATGATGGAGCGTGGTACCAGTGGATCTTTAGGAAAGGGAAGCGATGAGGAGGCTTCAGCAAAGGCCCATAAAACCGTAGAAAGTAGTGCAATTGAAAGCCAACCTGCTAATTTATCGTCGTCAAGGGCTCCGGTTTCTCCTGGGTTCAAGATCATGCGGGAAAGTCGCGACGCTGCCACCGCTTTGCCTCCAGTGCAAGAGACAGAAAACACTGTCCACACGCAAGGCGACGTTGTTGAGTTTGTTCCCATGAATATTTCAAATTCACCTCTAGAAGGTGGGAGTGTCGAACAGGAGGCGATTGAAGCGTATCGTCAACAGGTCGTCAACAAACAGGCGATTCTGGAGCGTGAAAAAGCGGTTATTGAAGAGGCCAAATCTCGTGCTTTCGAGGTTGGATACAAAGAAGGCGAGGAAAAAGGCGCCATACAGGCGCAAAAGAACTATGCAGCAGCTGTGCAAACACTTGATGCCATGATTCATGGTTTGCACGTTCTAAAAAAAGAGATTTTGGAAACGGCTCAGGATAATTTTATAATAATCTGTCAATCCATGATCGAGGCTCTTTTAGAACGTGAATTTACATTAAATCCCGCCTCGTTTGCTCATGTAATCAGCCGGGCCATCAAAGAAGCCGTGCCCGATGACAAGTTCAAGGTGATCGTGCATCCCTCGCAGTTGAATGAATTACGTAATATTCTTCCCCCAGAGATATCCAAATCGATGGCGTCTTCAGATCAGGTTAAACCACATTCCTTTAAAATTGAAAGCGACCTTACGGTGGTTGATGGCAATATCAGCAATATCGTGCGTGATTTATTGGCGCAGGCTGATCTACAGATTTTAGATTCTAAGACAAAGGTATCCTGATGGGTCTGCCGATTAATGATAGCCACCAGATCAAGATGCTCAGCGCTGAAGCATTGCGCCGTTCGTTTAAAAATATTCGCTGGTCCTACCAGGGAAAAGTTATTCAGGTTGTGGGAACTATGCTTGAGGCCGTATTGCCAGGTTGTCAATTGGGCACGATTGTAAATATTAAAGTTCCAGGACGAAGTGACACCGTTTTAGGAGAGGTGGTTGGATTCCGTGACGAAAAGGTTCTTTTGATGCCATACACTCATCTCCATGGTGTTTCTCCCGGTTGTTTTATAGAAGCAATAAGCCAGTTTACCAGAATTCCAGCCGGTGATTTTCTTCTTGGTCGTGTGATTGATCCTTTCATGAATCCACTTGCTGGTGGCCCCTTAAAACTTCCAGAGCATGTTAAGTTTCAAGATATCGAGAATCCTGCGCCAAATCCCCTTGAGCGTAAAAGAATTGAAAAAAAGCTTAGTTTGGGTGTTCGCGCCATTGACTCGCTTTTGACTTTCGGGCTTGGGCAAAGGATAGGCATTATGGCCGGATCGGGAGTCGGCAAAAGCGTATTGATGGGAATGGTAGCCCGTTCCAGTGATGCCGACGTGAATGTGATCGCTCTGATTGGCGAGCGTGGTCGGGAAGTCAGGGAATTTATTGAAAGGGATCTGGGTCCAGAGGGCTTGGCCAAATCAGTTGTTGTTACTGTAACCAGCGATCAGTCCCCACTTATGCGTTTACGGGGCGCAAAAGTAGCGACCGCAATCGCCGAGCATTTTTCTGCAAGGGGGCAGAATGTTATGCTGATGGTGGACAGCCTCACCCGCGTGGCTATGGCCCAAAGGGAGGTGGGGAATTCAGTCGGTGAACCACCCACGACCAAGGGATACACGCCCTCAGTTTTTTCGCTGTTGCCCAAATTATTGGAACGAGCCGGTCCACAAATGGAAGGACAAGGGGATATTAGTGCCATTTATACGGTCTTGGTAGACGGTGATGATTTCAATGATCCCATTTCAGATGCTGCCCGTTCCTTGTTGGATGGACACATCAATCTGTCCCGCAGCATAGCCGCAAAGGGTATGTTCCCGGCCATAGATATAACAACAAGTGCCAGTCGGGTTATGAATGACATTGTAGATCGTACCCACTGGCGCATGGCTAATCAATTTCGCACCCTTCTGGGAGTGTACAAAGAGAACTTTGATCTTGTTCAGATTGGTGCCTATCAACAGGGTGCAAATCCACGTCTTGATGAAGCTATTCAGCTGATGCCTATGATGGAACGATTCCTGAAACAGGATATGAATGAACATTCGAGGTTGGACGATGCCATCCGGCATTTAGGAGATGTTCTCGAAGGTAAACTTGACTTGAACCGCGCTGTCGCAAGCTGAAAAGGACTTATACGATGAAAGAACTCGTAGAAAAACTAAAGAGAAACATTCCGTTGGTTCGGATCAGAAAGGCTCAACTTGATAGAGAGAACCTAGCTTTGATTAATATTCGGCAGAACAAGCTTAATGCAATTAACACTCTGAAAGAATACCAGAGACAGTATATAGAAGGGGTTGAGAAGCTCAATAGGTTGCGGCTTGCCGGCGAAATCGGGCAATTAATGAATTTGGAAAGCAGTATCGATTACGTGAAAGGTAAGTGGTACACCAGCCTGAAGGACGTACGGCGGATCGAAGAAGATGAAAAATCTCAGGTTAAAGTTGTGCTGGAAGCCCAACAAAAATTGAAGACCATGGAGATCCTTGGCGATCGATATCGATTCGAGCTGTTTGAGTCGGAGCGGAAAGCTGATCAGAAAAATATGGATGAAATCGCTATTCAGCGTCATCAAAACAAAGCTTCCTAAGGGAATCGGGTGCTATCATGAAAGAAACGATGCAGAGTCATGGAACTAGAGGCGTTAAAGCGTTGATTGCAATCAAGGTCATGGTCCTGCTTGTTGTCTTCATGCTTGTGCAAAAGTATTGGTATATTGGCGATAAAACCACCACTGCTGAAGAAGTAGCTTCGAAAGATGTTGTTGGCAACAAAAGTGAAAGTAAAAAGGACGAAAAAAATGCATCGGAAAACTCCGAATATGAAGTCACCGCCAAACGCAAAAGCTTTTTGGACGATCTTCTGACTTTGCCTGAGATCAACACGGAGAACCTGAAAAAAGACGAAGTCGCACGGTACCTCAGTATGATAGAGAGAAAGCAGACTCAAGTGGAGAGTCGAATACAGCTATTGACTAAGCGCGAAGAGCATCTGAAAAGGATGGAGATTGTGATAGACCAAAAGATCGAAAAATTGCAGGCAGAACTTGAATTTTTCAAATCATCCCAGCAGAAAGAAAAAGAGCTTAATGAGGAGCGAATGACGGGATTGGTTGATTTCTATAAAAAGATGCCGGCTAAAAAAGCTGCCCCGCTTTTTGAAAAGATGGATAAAGATCTTGTGGTTGCTTTGTTCAAGCGCATTCCCCAAAAATTAACGACTGAGATCTTGAGTCTGATGGAGCCTCAAAAATCGGTGGAATTAACAGAGTATTTCGGACGTATTCGCTCGGGTAAAGAGTATGAAATGTTAAAAGAAGTGAATGTGGCTCTTAAGGAAGAATTTGCTAAATGCCGAGGCCTGCCAGAGGAGGATGGGCTTCAACGCCAGACACACTGATTGTCGTGGTTATTTATCCTGCAAGTTGCGATATTTTGTAACGCTGTCTGAAAAAACTTTTCCCGCCGAAAGGTTGATGTCAGACATAAGAAACATACTGACCCCGGCCGCGCCAAATATAATCACAATCAATAAAACAAACGCGACTTCCCGCCCTGAAAGTCTATAATCTGTTTTTGGTTTGATCCGTAGCGGCTTGCTCAATGGACTAGGTTTGGGCGGTGTTTTAATGGTAGCCAGAGGTTCAATCGTAGGGAGTATGGCTTCTTCGCGGACCGGAGTTGACGGTGACAATGCTAGTGTGTTGCTTGCCGATGTGACCTCGGAAATGGATTCTTTTAAAACCGATCGAGATGCGGAATCGCTTATGTAATGGTCAATTAACATTTCAATCATAAATTTTGCCAATTGATCTCGTTCAAATTGGCGCAGGTCCGCGAAATATCCTTCGGCAAGATAGGAAAACCGCTGCGTTCCACCGGTGTTGTATGTGTGGACGATTTTTATATACGCACTTCGACCCAATGCTGACTTAATAAAGGGTGAATCGATACGGCAAAGACCAAAGTTACCGATGCGAAATGGGATCGTAAACTGGACAGACTGCGGGTGCAACCGTGTTACTGCGGCAGCAAAGGTAAGTTCCCCAAAAGAGAAATTACTATTGGTTCCCACCACTATGGCATCAGCATCCTTGGTGCTGCGATAGACGCCATCCATAAGAATTTTTTTAGTTAATATTTCATCAAGATTGGATGGAATTTGATGCATCACGGTGACTTTGTGACCGGGTGAATGCGACTTAATCACTTTTGTATCGACCTTACGCCCAATAATAACAATTGGTACATCGATAGGAGTTGCTTCGATCAGTTCTGCAAAAGAGCGGTAATCATCCATGGAGCACACGATATCTTCGATAAAAACAACGTGGGGACTAAAAAACTTTGGCTCGTGGGTGAGGCTTTGTCGATGCAGTGCTGTGGATATTTCGAAGGCAGGACCATTCAAATGATTTAGCAAATTCGTGCGGATCGTTGGTGTTTTGATCGCGAGGAATACTTTACAAACCGGTCCTTCGTCGACGTTTTTCAGGTGGTTCAGTAGTGATGACAGGCGGTCACTCTCGTCTCCTGAGGCAATCCAGCGGCAAATGATAGCCTCAGAGTAGCGGAATTTCAGATTTGTATTGATGTTTTCTTCAACGGTGAGAGTTAAGCCCTTTGTGCCAAGGTGGTCAGCAATGCGTCCCTTAAATTTGATGACCGTGCCAGGAGGTGGCGATGCTTTGGTTTCCAGGCAGATTCTCTTTGGCGAAAACCAAGTGACTCGGGCGGGCAGATTCAACGAAGAAACGTTATTAAGAGTCAATTGTGGTTCAGGTAGGTTCAGATGTATCGGAGATCCGGATGAGCTGAATAGAAGACGTTGGGTCCATGTCTTAATATCCAGATCCAGAGGGATTATGTCCCGAAATCCATGCTGGTAACTCAGCGTCACAAGTTCGGGATGTTGACCGGAATAAGAGAGAATCAATCGAACGCCGGCTAACTCAGGAATTGAAGTGATTTTAGTAATTAATTTATAGAGATGATTAAGTGATCCTTCGTCACTGATGATAATTGTGGACACCCTCTGTTCGGTAAATGCCTCCATAAGAAGCGTCATATTGGAAAAAAAATTGATATCGTATCCCAGTTTAATAAGCAGGGGGGTCTTTTCCCGATGATGGTCGGTGACGCGATCAGTGATCCAGTAAGCAAGTTTTTTGCGATTCATGGAAGACCTGCCTTTCCCAGACATTAAGCCATCTTCAGGAGTTTGATCGGTGTAAGTGCCAGAAAACTTGACAGGTGGACTTCTGGTCTTTTCACTGGTTATTATTAAATCGTCGATTCTATAGCCAAATATTACGGATATTTGCTTATGACCAAAGTATTATCACGAGTCTTTTTGATGTAAGTAGGTCGGTTCACTTGTTACGACAGAGCCTGTTCGTTTAGAATAAGATTATTAGTCTATTAGAGCCAGTCTAGAAGACATCGGAGCTTTGAAGGTCGGCACGACTTCGGATCTAATCTGGACAGTCACACAGCCCATGAAGTTTCTCTTCCAGTGGCTCGGCATCATAAAGAATCGTAAATACAGGGGCCAAACATGGATATTACCAGTCTACTCGGACCCATAGTGGCGCTCGGCATGATTGCTGGGGGTATGGTGGCCAAGGGGGCTGCAGCCTTGATCCCACAGCTGGCCAATTTGGCTTCCGTATTGATTGTAATTGGTGGAACCATGGGAGCCTTGATGGTGGCATACCCCATGGATGATTATGTGCGATGCCTCAAATCCGTCGGGACATTCATGAAAAAGAGCGATGCTAATCCGCATGAAATATTGGCATCCATCATTGATCTGGCGCAGACCGCCCGCAAGGAGTCAATTCTTGCACTGGAAAAGAAGAAAGACACCATTGCGTTTCCCCCTTTGCGTAATGCCATCAAACTGGCGGTCGATGGCACGGATCCAGCGATTCTCACGGCAACGCTTGAAACAGCGGCTCACTATGAGATGGAAGAAGCCGAAGTCTGTGTCAAGTTTTGGGAGGACTTTGGCGCTATTGCCCCGACGATCGGTATTCTTGGTGCCGTTATCGGTCTGATGAAGGTTATGACCGTTCTGGATCAGCCTGAAAAGATCGGACCCGGTATTGCGGTGGCATTCATTGCGACGATCTATGGTGTAGGACTTGCCAACATTTTTGGTATACCCATGGCCAAAAAGTTAAAACGTAAGGCTGTTTTGCATCACTACGCTTATGAGATGGTGATCATCGGTGTTGAAGGTATTTTGAGCGGGTTGAACCCCAAGCTCATAGAGGAAAAATTGAAGATATTTACCGGCGGTGGACACGATGAAGAGTGATATCGCTAACTGAATCTCAGACTGTCAGGTGACCATTGGCAAAAAAAACTAAATGTCCACCCTTCGAAAACCACGAGCGTTGGCTTGTCAGTTTTGCCGACATGATGACGCTGCTGTTTGCGTTATTCGTGGTGCTCTATGCCTTGAAGAAAGGTGGCAAGGAAGAGGCCGCTATCATCTCTGCTGCAGCCGCCATACAGGAATCCTTCAATGAGATCATGGAAGATATTCCCGTCGATCGGCGGGTTGGTCCGGTTGAACAAGGTTTTGGCATTTTCGAGCACATGAAAGGCACACAGGTCAGACCGCCTCTGCTCAAAAAATATCCCAGTGACGTTGATGAAGTGAAGGTCATTGATGAGGAAATGAACAAGGTCAATATGCGGTTGGAAGATAGGCTTTATGGCCCCAATCGCCAAAAATCCCCAGATAAGGACGGAGCCGCCCGCATTGTCAGCGTGCACCGGGACACCGATGGGTTTCGTATACGGCTACTGGCGGCTCACTTTTATGATCCAGGAGCATTTCAGGTCAGACGCGAAGCGCTTGGTGAATTGGGCAATGTGGCGAAGATTGTACAGGAGCTGGGGCGCAGGATCACCGTGGAAGGTCATACTGATTCAATTCCCCCGAAGGCAGGCGCATCAAACTGGGAACTCTCCGCTTTGAGAGCTTCCTATGTCGTCAAATATCTCATTGAGCAACAGGGCTTTGCGACATCAAAGATAGCCGCAGCAGGTTATGCCGACACACGGCCTATTGCCAGCAATGCCACCGAGGAAAGTCGACGCCTTAACCGACGCATTGAGATAAAAATACACTATGACTAAAACACAGCATTCATCACGGGATCTGGCGCTGCGGGGATTCAAAGCCCTGTTCCTGACGGTATGGTCTATTCTATTGAATGGGTGTGATCCCCATCATCAGAATAAGTGTGAGTGGTATTTGGTGCCGGAGCCCAGCCTGATTGCAGAGGTTGACGAAGGCTATATCCCGGTGTGTGCCCGTAACTATGTGATCAATAAACAGTATTGTAAGTTGCAGACCAAATATGACTTTGCCAAAAAAGTATACGGAAAAAAATTTCGGTATAATGACATGAAACTGGACTTAAACAGCAAATTTCCGCGTAAAATTGATTCCATCAAACTTTGCGAATAGCACTCACAGTCGACATTCATGACGGGGAAAAGTCCTTTCTCTGGGGACTCTATTTCGCTTCAAGTTTGTTCAGTTCAAACTTTAATTCCTCCAATAATTTCTGATATTGCGAATCTTGGGGCTTAGATTCCAGAAGTTTGCGAACCTGGGTGGCTGCCCTGTCCCATTCCTTTGCGCCTTTAAGAAAGTCGATATATCGCAATCGCAGTTTTTCGTCGTTAGGATTCTGGGCGAGAAGGTTGTCATAAATTCCGATGACCCCCATTAACATGGCCTGGGAGTTGTCGGGGCCGTCAGGCAACTGCTTATCATCGGTCAACTGTTCTGGGGCCTTGATTCCAGGAAGGGTGGTGGAAATGGGTGCCTTCCTATCTATGGTTTCAAGTTCCTGTGCGTGAATCTGCGGCTGAAACGTGAGTACCAATAGGGCATATGGGATGATACGGTTCATGATTTGTCCTGCGGGTTGTTTTCATGGTGATTTTACCGTATTTTAGTCAGGAAATATGTAAATGAGAAGCAGCAATCCAACCATAAGTTAAGAGGAGAATTCGTTGAAAGTCCATTGGTTTCTTTGCTGGACCATGTTGTTCTCAGGTGCGTTATTGGCGCAGGGGCAAGAAACCAGCTGCATCACTCAGACGTGGTTGGATGTGCAGAGTTCAGGCAAACAGTCCAGTCATTTTATAGGAGTAGGTGAAGCCGCAGACCTGGACCAGGCCTACCGCCTGGCGGATTTGGATCTGTGGCATGGTATCTATCGGGCCGATGGGCATGAGCCGCGCTACACTCCCGCAGAGTTCGTAAAACAGGCGGGTGGAATGCCGAGCCAGGACGAGCTGGATGATGTCGTCGATCAATTCTATCGAAGGGCTTTGGGAGAGGCCCATCGAGAGCGTCAATATCAATATGTTTGTGGTCGATATGTCGTGATGTCCACCATTCCCCGCATTGATGTCGGTACGGGTTATCGCCAGCGAAATCTCGTAGGTGCCATGCTGCAGTTTTTGCTTGAAGGGCGACGGTCTGAAGTGGAGGCCGAATTGGCATGGCTGATCCGCTGGAGCAAAAAGGCGCGGTTTTTTACCGAGTTGCAAAGGAGCATGAAGGCGGGTGATGACGTGGTTCAGACCCTTAAACCGGAAGCTTTTTCAGGCAGCCTTCGGTTGATTTCGGAACACGCCTTGCAGAAACTTCGTGTCATACAAGGGCAATTGAATACTTCCCGAAGTCCCAAAGTATGGGCTGACAGAATGGGCGAAATGGAGTCTGAAGCGCGGCGTTTAACCATTTTGGTCAAAATCGCCAATCATTATCTCGATGATGAAAATGTTGAGGTTTTACGTCAACTGCGGGATAACCAGTCGACGAACGATGCAGCAATGCTCTTTATCTATGGGGAAGCCTTGGAATTTGGCATTGGAACACAGTCGGATATGGGCAAGGCGCGGGGGCTGTACCATAGGTCGGCAGATGCGGGATTTCCCTTGGCTATCAGGAAGTTAGGTTATCTTTATAGCCGTGGTTTTTTGGGTGAAGATCGCTCTGCTGGACTACCCTATCTGAAACAATCAGCGGAAGCTGGAGATAGCGCGAGTCAGCTATATTTGGCACAAGCCCTGCTGGATGAGGGGCAGGCTACCGAGGCACATGTTTGGCTGGATAAGGCCGTTGCCAAGGAGTTTCTGCCAGCATTGGCTTTTAAAGGGCAACTTTTAATTGAAAGTCCCAATTCGTCTGATGATGACAAGTTGCAAGGAATTGCCCTGCTTAAAAAAGCATCTAAGGCTGGTGATCCCGAAGCTCGTAAATATATCAAAGAAAACAAAGGGGCTCTCAGGGAGTTTTTGAAGAAGAAGGTCCCAGCTTCGCCATCAAAGTAAGCAACCCTCCTTTCGATGAGCTCCGGAGAGATGAAGTAATGAATCTAGATGGGATGGATCAATGATATCAAGTGTGCGGACCGTAAAAGCGGTCATATATATCACGATGGTTTTTGCGACACTCCTTTTGGCCAATGTTTTTCAAGTTATGACGCTGATTGTAAGGCCTCTGTCCTTTGCCATATTTGTTCATCTCAATGAGGTTATTGCCGGGACATGGTGCCGTTTTGTTCACTTTTTGGTGGGCTTGGAATTTAAGTTTGTCTATAGCGGCGATCCCCTGCCTGAGCGGGAGCATGTGTTTTTAATTGCTAATCATCAAACCCAGGCGGATATCCCGGTGATATTTTACTCCGCTGTCAAAGCCCGGGCTAGCGGAGGTGTGCGATGGTTTGCCAAGGACATTATAAAGTATACACCTCTGGTGGGTTGGGGAATGTTGTTCCTAGGCAATATTTTCGTCAAACGCCAATGGCATAAAGACCAGAATTTGGTAGCCAAGGCCCTTGGCCGGCTCGGTTCCCAGAAGTCCCCTTTTTGGGTTATTAACTTTTTGGAGGGAACCCGATTTACCCCGCAGAAGCTGGCGGAGACTCAGCATTATGCCCGCAAGCGAAGCCATCCGATTCCTCAGCATGTTTTGATGCCTCGGACCAAGGGGTTTGTTGTATCGGTCCATGCATTGCGGGACAAGCTTGATGCCGTATATGACGTTACCATTGGCTATCCTCGCAAGGTTCCTACAATCCTTGAGTTTTTCCGTGGTGAGCCCGGGTTCATTCATTGGCATCTTCGACGTTTTTCCATGAGTGATATGCCAGTTGAAGAATCCGGTCTGGCACGATGGGCGGTGGAAAGGTTTCGGGAAAAAGACCTGCTTCTAGCCTATTTTCACCGGCATGGTGCATTCCCGTCCGATGTAGCGAAAATCTTGTGAATGATCCAGACCTATCATCCTCCGATCTTTACTTCTATTGATAACCTCTGGCGAAAGGATGGCTAATGAAACTTTATTTTACACCGACGTCTCCCTTCGTTCGCAAAGTCATGGTTTTGGCCCACGAATGCGGACTGGCGTCCCGCCTTGAAACTCTCACATTGCGTCCAAGCCCCATTCAAGTCAATCCGGATCTTTCAATGCAAAATCCGCTATCCAAAATCCCAGTGCTTGTCACGGATGAAGGATTGTCCTTATACGATTCCCCAGTAATTTGTGAATATCTGGATAGTCTGCACCGGAATCGCAAAATGGTTCCGGAAGCGGGGGGTGAGCGCTGGAAAACCTTACGAACCCAAGCGTTGTGTGATGGCCTGTTAGAGGCTGCTATCCAGGTTTTCTATGAAAAACTTCATCGACCGCGGGAATTGCAGTGGCAGGAGTGGCTGCGGGGGCAGAGTGAAAAAGCACAGCAGGGACTTGATCAACTGGAAGCGGAATGTTCAGAATTTTCGCAGGGTGTAGATTTGGGTCAGATTGCAGCAGCGGTAACCCTAGGGTGGCTGGAATTTCGGGATGTTTTTGGTGATATTCGGAGTGCGCGGCCCCAACTTTTCGATTGGTATGAATCCTTTCGCCAGCGCCCCTCGATGAAATCAACCGAGCCTCACGGATAAAAATCTGTTAAAAATGTATTAAAAGTGGAATTTGATCCATTGAGTGTGAATTTCTCTTGTCAATTGTATCGCCAATTTTGATGGCAATCTATTGAGGATCCCGCCCAAGAAATCCCAAAGTCATGTGTCGTCTTTCTGATCCTGGCCTTGCGTCTGGCGAAAATTGAAATGGAATAATATCAATAGGTTATAGATTACTCCCTTTCCTTTGCTTAGGGTCAGAATGGCAAACATGGATGGGCACTATTTAGCAGATGACACGACCCTAAAAAATTGGGACCTTGCTTGCTTGAGCAGCACCGGGGTGCTGTGTGAAAAATAGGAGACAAGTTCCCCTTATGCGTATTGTTTTTCTGGGATCTCCGACGGAGGTGATTGCGCCCTTGCAGGACCTATTGATCCTTGATCGCCAGGGCTTGCACCAATTGGTCGGTGTTGTCAGTCAGCCAGCTCGTCCTTCGGGACGCAAGCAAGTGCTGACGGACCCCCCGGTCGCTGCATGGGCAAAAGAACAAGGCCTGCCAATATTTCAACCTCAGAATATCAACAGTGCTGAGGCTTTGTTACAACTTGCGGCTTGGCAGCCGGATGTCATGATCACCGCCGCTTATGGGCAGATATTGCGGGATGCGATATTGAATTTGCCCAAACGTGCCATAATCAATATCCACCCTTCAATGTTGCCTGCCTACCGAGGCGCTACCCCTGTGCCACAGGCTCTGCTGGACGGACATTCAGTAACGGGTGTCACCATCCTCTTTACCGTCAGAGCCGTCGATGCTGGTGCGGTGATCACGCAAAAAGAATTTGCTATCGACCAGGACGAGCGTGCAGATGCTCTGACCGCCAGGATGTTCGCAGAGGGTGGAAAACTACTGGCCGATGCACTGCATCGATTGGAGGATATAAACTTCAAAGGAGTGGAGCAGGACCCCGTCCGGGTTACCCATTGCCGCAAGATTGGCAAAGAGGATGGATGTATCGACTGGCGGCAGGATGCCAGCACGATCATGAACCGCTTTCGTGCCTATTTCCCCTGGCCGGGTAGCTTTTGTTATTACGGGGACAAACGAATAGTCATTCAGGAGATGGTGGTTTTGACCACCCAGACATCGGAACATCGCTTATCACCAGGAGAATTTCTCTTTGTAAAGGCCGCAAAGCACCTTGAAGTGGGGACCGGCTCGGGCAAAGTGGGAATCCGTTCTCTTACCCCTGCCGGATCTAAAACCGTAGATGCAGCGGGATTCTGGAACGGTCTTAAAATCTCCGAGAAAGGACGGTTCGCCATATGAATGCACAATCGTCGGGCTTGGACAGGCCTTTGCGCCTGGCTGTCGCTCTATCGGGTGGTGGGAGAACGCTATTGAACCTGCTGCGGCAATCATCGCCTTCCTATGAGGTGGTTGGTGTTATCGCATCATCTCCGAATTGTGGAGGGGTGCAGATAGCGGAAGAATATGACCTTCCGGTTTTTATTGGGGACTTTCGCCCGAAAGTTCAGGTGGAAATGAATGAAAAACTAGCAGAACAATTGGCAAAATGGGGCATCGATTGGATCGTATTGGCGGGCTTTTTGAAGCCATTTCCCATTGTTAATGGTTGGCGGGACCGTATTGTCAATATTCACCCGGCATTATTACCGCGTTATGGTGGTAAGGGTATGTATGGCCATCATGTGCATGAAAAGGTTTTGGCGGCAGGTGAATCTGTAAGTGGTGCCACCGTTCATTTCGTCAATGAACTCTATGATGAGGGGCACATCATAGCTCAGGTTGAAGTGGATATTGCCGGTCTCTCAACGGCGGAAGAAATTGCGGCAGCCGTGTTTGAGGCGGAATGTGACCTGTATCCCAAGGTCATGGTACGCCTGTTTCAGGGGACCTTGCCGCAACCGGATGGAAAGCCGTGGCGTTATCGATTTAAAAGTATGCAATCAAATTAGGGACAATGGTATAATGACTGAAAAATTAGCAACAAATTATTTGAACCGACTGACAGAAGACAATTATGATCAAAAGATTTTTAGGTTTCGTGATCGTCAGGCTGGGGTCAGTGTCATTTACAATGGTGTTAAGGATCAATACACGTACAACGCCTATTGCCTAGAGACCAAGGTGTTGAAAGAGTTATTTACGGTGGAGTTTGATTTCCTAGTTGACGCATTGGAGTTGATTAACGATGAGTTTGGCACTTGGGAGCTTGTGGACATGGTTCCGCAAAAACAGACAGGATGCGGCAGCTGCGCTGCGAAGTGAGCGTTTGACTTGTGCCTTCCTGCCCGTTTTCCTGCTCGGAATGGCGACGCAAGCATGGTCGGCGGAGCCGCTACCGGAGTACCTTAAAAAAATCAAAGACGCCTATTTTAAGGATGCGGGTCCCAAAGTACCTGTTTGTGTGATTGCGGATCGTGGTCCTGGAATTTCCGTGGAAAAAGTTGATCTGAGGCTGGATCAGTTTTTAGAAGCTATTTTGTCTAATTTGCGGAATGAAGACCATAAACGGTTTCAGGAAATGTTTCATTCTCGCGCTAAAGCACCTCACGATATCGGTGAAAAGATTTTCGCAAATATAAAAAATACTTACGAAAAACCCTGGCAATTTTCGGTCTATCGCCTGTGGGCCCTTTATGACGCCGAGGCCAGCAAAGAACATATTCCCTGTCCGGGTGATGAAGGCGTGACCTTGACCACCCGTTATGGTTATCCTCTGCAGTTTGGTCTTTGGCTGCAGGTCATGGGACAAAATGAATTGGGGCGGATTTTTGTAGCGGTAGTGCCAGATCGGTCGGGAGCATGGAAGATCGGTGGTTGGCATTTTCAACAGTGGACGCATCAAGGTAAGGACTTTTCCCAACTGGTGCAGGAAGCTTTGGCAGCAGAGAAAAACAAGGACATAATCACCGCCTATGTAAAATTGGATGTGGCGCAGAAAATGTTGTTTGGGGGTGAATTTGTCACTTATTCAATCAAAGATCAAATTTTAAGCCATCGAGCCTCTGTGTTGACGCCGGAGGATTGGTTACAGCGGGTAAAAAACGTCACCAAAAATCCAGAACTTGTATATGCAGGCACAGCCTTAGGTAAGGATGGGATTGGATACCTGTTGCGCCAACGGATTCCTGGGGAGCTAACTGTCGAAGATCTGAGAAAAAAGTGCAACTATTTGGCATCTAACCTGAAGGAAGCCAAGTGGATTCACGAACAAACCGGTGGACTTAAATGTGAGTTTCTAATGCCTGGGGAACCTCTTGAAAGAGAGGGGAAATTGGGTGGTTTTTATCTGACCCGCCAGGACATTCTGGGTACCAAAACAGTCAAAAAATAGGCCTGTCTATCAAGTGGGTAAAATGTGACCCCCTATGTACCATTACATCCTGTTAAAATATGACAAGAAATCATTCCTAGACTCCAGATGCTAGACGTCGAGGAGTGGCGGCGCGGAGTTTGCGCCGGGTAAATGAGCACCGCTGCGACGAAGACAACAACGCAGATGGGGTTTAGGAATGATTTCTAGAACGAGACAGGGAGTGCCCAACTTGTCCCCGACAGCCACCCGACATTTAAAACATTTTCAGAGGTCTCTCTACGATAAGGCCTTTCGCGAAGCTCATTCTTTTCCAGCATTGAATTCGCCTTCAATTCGCAAATACGCCGTACAATTTTACAATTCACTTCCAAAATCCTATGACAAGGTTGATTTGCAGCGCCTACTTGACGACATGGATCATAGTGCCGTGTGCTTGTTTGGCGATTTTCACACACTTAAGCAGGCCCAAAGAGGTCTTCTACGTCTACTGCGAGACTATCGCCTGCAGCATCCTGAGCGGAGCATTGTACTTGCCTTGGAAATGTTTCGTACCGAAGACCAACCTCATCTTAATGCCTATGCTAAAGGTCTCATATCCGAAGAGGAGCTTTTGTCTAAAACCGCCTATGTGAAAAATTGGGGATTTCCCTGGGACCACTATCGCGGCATCATCGACTTCGCACTTGAAAATTCTATCGCCTTCGTCGGAATCAATACCGCTGCAGGCGGCAAAGATCGCATGGTGAAGCGGGATGCGCACGCGGCACAGATCATAAGGCGCATTAATGCCCGTGACCCTGATGCCCTGGTAATTTGCCTGATTGGAGAATTTCACCTGGCGGATGGGCATTTACCCCGGCAGCTTGCTGAAGTGACGTCCGAACGTTTTGCCGCAAACCGAGTGCTGCGTGTGGTTACCAATGTGGATGAGTACTACTTTCGCGAGCCTTATCATCATTCTTCTCCCAATAGCGAATACCTGCATCTTAAGCGAAACTTCTACTGCATTTTAAATACACCCCCTTGGATCAAATGGCAGTCCTTCGTTTTATGGGAAGAACTGCGAAGTGTTGAAGCTATGCGGGTCGATGATCTCGATGAAGAAGGATTGGAATATCTAAGCGAAGAATCAATAGATCTTGAGTATCGTTTAGCGACGATGATCAAGAGTCTGGCGGATTTCCTGAAAATACCAATTCAGTCACTCGATCTCTCCCGAATGACCGTCTACTATCAACCCGACCAGGAAACATATGATGGCATGGTGGAACAGTATGAATTAAGCGAAGAAGTTATGGACATTGCTGTGGAGCGCACGAGTCTGGATGGCTTCTATTATATTCACGATGCCAATGCGATTGTAATTAATGAAATCTCCCTAAACAATCTTGCAGAAATCGCCGGAATATACCTGTTCAATAGCTTGAACAGCAAATTTTACGGAAAAAGTGTCAATCCATACTATTATCGAATACTTGAATACGCCGGGGGTATGATTGCGTCCAAGATTCTCAACCCACGACGAAAAGGTTTGGATATTTGGCAGTTTAAGAGATTTGTTGCCGCCAGCGCCAGGAAAAGACTGATTGGGCATGCGAAAATGAAGCGGGAGTCTGCCAAAAAACTTATTGTATTCCATGAGTGGTTTTCCATGAGGTGCTTGCGTGACAAGAGTTTGAAGGTGCCTCTACTTTCGGTTGTCCAGGCCGATTTTTCATATAATTTTGAGGTTAGCTGTTCGATGGGACGTATCATCGGGTATACTCTGTATACAAAAGTAATGAGGCAAGCCATTCATAGGGATTTTGTGCGAGACGTGTTTTGGCAGGGGTTTGCCAATAAAAGCGATCTAACCGAACGTTTCATCATGATCTATCAAACGGTCATGCATTAGAAGCCAGCCTATTTATGAGACGCCTTCTCGTTTAGTGTCCGTCCAGAAATACCAGAATAGTGCGTCGTCATCCTGGATCCTGTCTCCGCTCGGGGACAGGATAACGCTCATGGATGAACCTCAATTCACGCCACCGGCAAATTGCTGTTCTATTTTGCGCAGGTGATCGGTTCTTATGCGGTACAAAGACCATTTAGCTTTGGTGATGTCATAGCTGAACCATTCAATCCACGCCAGATCATGGGGGTAAAATGCGTCTTCCGCGAGTTCGCGGGCTCGACTTATCAGTTTAATGGTATTCTGATGTAGATTGGTTCGTCGTCGTTCGCTGATACTTTTCCAACATACATCAGCATGCAGAGACATCGTGATACCGTCGCGATCCCGTTCCTGATCACTATGTTCCAAAAATAGTTTGAAAAGCTTTATCATCTGTGGTTTGCGGGATAAATCGAGTGCGACGTGATTACAGAAAAGTGTGTGCCCTTTTAGTTCGATGTGAGGCAATAGGAGCTGCGATTGATGGTGGTGAGGAAGTGTCAGGCGGAAGGATGATTTTACTTCGTCAGCCAAGGTGATCGCTTCTGCAAATGCATGAAAGCATCTGGATAACTTCTGGCTTAAGTCCTGGGGCGAAAGGGTGTTCATGTCGTCTAAACCTCAATAAGTTCTTCGATTTTTCGATCGAATTTCTTTAGTCATCGAACTACGACATAGAACGACATCCAGGAGGTCGCAACTCCAAAATTTGGATGCTGCTTTGACCTCATTGGTAGGTCTCAATCATCTGGATGGGGGCGGGACGTAGGATCAGAAAAATAGAACATCCCCGCGGTTGGCAGATTGATTTTCATCTTCGTTTTCGGCAGGTGAGTCTAAAGGCGGCTCGAATTCAATCACTTCGGCCTCTTCCTGCGCAGGATCCGATTTGCGGGAATCAGATGGCTTTGGATTTGGTTTGTTTTGGAAATCGCCCGGAGACGCTGATTTGTCCACAGAGTTTATCGGCTTTATCGCGGCTCCTGCAGCTGTCTCTGTATTGGGAGCTGTAATAGAGCGCCCGGCCATTTCTTCGATCATGTAGGAAATTTCCCGGATTGGTGCCATGGCAGCATCGATTTCCTGTCGGGTAATGTCTTGAAACTGAAGACTGAGGATAATTTGATCGATATTTTGGGCGACACTTTCTGAGGAGATGACTGCGCTGTCAACAAGCTTGGAAAACACTTCAGTAGACTCTTTAGCAGATTCCAAAAGAGACTTGACAGCATTGTTGACGCTGTCTTTTTTGCTTTCAGTTTTATTGCGATTTTCTGCCAGCGACTTGGAAATTGCTTCCACAGAATTATTGACTTTTCCGACAATCTGAGTGATGTCGTTGGAAGCCTGATTGGTGCGGTCTGATAGCTTCCTTACTTCTTCTGCGACGACGCTGAAGCCGCGACCATGTTCGCCAGCCCGGGCTGCTTCGATGGCGGCGTTCAGGGCCAACAGGTTGGTTTGGTCGGAAATATATTGTATGTCTTCAGTGATTTTATTGATGGTGGCAGTATTTTCTAAGATGGCTTCAATAGAACGAGAGTAGCCGAGATTAAGTTTTTCGTTTTCTTCCAGCATATCCATCATTTCATTCAAAAGGCTGAGTGCCAGTGATATAACTTCCGACAGGGAAAGAGAATTGGGGCGGGAGGGATCGATCGTGGCACTTTGTCCCGAAAATTGTTTGTTGATTTCGTTCGACTCTTTCAGATGCTCCTGCGCCTTTTCATAGATAAAACGAACCTTTTCCCCGATTTCTATTGCGGAGGTTTCGGTATGGGAAATGACATTGTTTAATTGGTGTTGGATACGGGGTATTAGATTGAGAATGTGCCGTAACAGATTCTCGTGTGTAGTGAGTGATTCATCCCGCTCAGTAATCTGGCTTTCCATCTCGCGAATACGGTCGTTGCTTACCGCCAGTGCGTACGCAGGATTGATGTTGGCATCCTTGAAAGCCCTATAGGCAGATAATTCTTCTTTAAGTTCATGATTGTGGGAAATGAGTTGATCAATCTTGAAAGACATCTCGCGCATATGTTCGGTATTTTTACGAAGTTCTTCGGTTTTTTCCTTTAATTGCGAGTTGATGAACGCTTTTTCCACTTCAAATTTTTTTTCGAGTTCCTTTCGTGCGATAGTGGTGTTTAAGGTAATGGTCTGTGAGCTGGTATTGGGTGTAGGCTCTGCGCTATCGCCGTTAACGCCTTTGAGCTGGCTGTTCTCGCGGGAAAGACTAGTAATGGCATGAACGGCAAGGTACCAGAGTCCCACAGCAAGAGTTGGAAAGACCAACGGATGGAAGGGGATCATGGGCGAAAAGGCGATTGTGGCGGCAGGTATGGCTGCTAGACCCGCGAAAAAAAATGGATCTTTCAAACCTCGTGACATAGTTCGCTTCCTTTTTTTACGGCTACCCATAAGTCGGGTGATTCACAGAGCAGTTTTCGGAACCGTCGATAAATTCTTTAGAAAATCTCCCCATCTTCCGGATCATCTCATTCAATTTTTCGGCGAAATTCGGCATTTTTGAGTCTATTTTTGCCGCCATAGCCCTTCATAAACGGTGTCAAGGCGCTGGAGGCGGTTTTTGGCGTACCTGGTTTCCGGATAAGATGGCTGGCCTTTTTCTGCCAGGTTCACCCAGATTTGACGGGCTTGTTTTTGATGTCCCTGGGCAGCTAGTTGCTCCGACAGTGCCCAGTAGATTCGGGCTGTGGTTTCATTCAATGTTAAGTAAATACGGGATTCATAACGCTGAGCCAGTTCAAGCGGAGAGTCCCGATTGATTTCAAGTTCAAAATCAAGCATTGAATAGGCGCAAAAAGGCTCGTATTGAACCGCATCCGGAAGGAAGGTGTCAACAAACTCCTGTTCCATTTTTTTCGCCTGTGGGGGTGTAAAGAAACTGGCCTGAGGGTTGTCTGCAATACGGCGCACCAGAGGCAGAACCACGGTGCAGATCGTGGGGAGATCCTTACGTGCCCATGATTGATAGAGTTTGTAAATCCACTGGTAGTGGGGATAAGCTCTGTCTGTATAAAGAATGCGATTGGCGAGGAGTTGCACGGCATCGCTATAAGGAATTGTCCAACGGTGTTCGGAAAGGCGTTTTCCTAAAGCAATATTTTTTTGAATCCATGGTTTCTGATCTTTGCGGTTTGCCAGTTCGGCAGCGTTGGTCGCCATGCGTATTAAAGTAAGGTCATCGATTGTCTTTTTATTTTGATCGGTTGGCCAAAACTCCACCGCTTTGACCGGTTTTCCAATTTCCGAATATGCAGCAAAAAGCCTATCCTTGAGATTCTGACTGATTTTGGGGAATAGATTCTTTCGAGTTTTCTCGAAAAATTCCACGGCTCCATAATAATCGTGATTAAGGAAAAAAGCCTCTATTTTCGCGGCTTGAGTTTCCATGACCGGGGTTACCATGCCTTTGAGAAAACGGGAAGTGGGATAGCGACTGGCCAGTTCTCTCACGCGGTTTAGCATGGCATCGGTTCTTTCATGTTTGGCGTAAGAACCAACTTCACAAGCCCAGGCCATTTCGATTGCATCGGCATGCAATGAGTCTTCCCGACCTTTTAGGTCAGCCAGCTTGGAGCGAGCGTGTAGAATGTTCTTTCCTTCATAGAAAGGCAGCTCAAGGCATCCTAGTCGAATCTTCGCGTAGTCGGATGTAGTATCGGTGCGAAAGTTGTGGATATGGGTGGCGTACGCGACTTTTGCTTTTTCGATATTACGTTGGGCCAGCCAGGCGTCGGCCATACGAATGCTGGCGACCGCGGCAAGTGAAGGACTTAATTCGGATTGAATCTGGCGATTACCCACGGTGTTCAGAGCGTACTGGTACATTTTTTGGGCTTCGGAAAACTGGCCGAGCCAGAAGAGTGCTTCGCCACGCAGTACAAATTGCGTCGGGTTTATATACTGAACCTGGTGGTCTACACGATTAGCGATTGCGTAGAGCTCTTCTGCCAGCTCAAAGTTATTTACGTCAAAATATAGATCACCCAAACGGGCAAAAATTTGGCCGGCCGTGCGCGGGTCAGGGTCCTGGCGTAGACTGAGATCTAGTTCCTGTGCCGCCTGCAGGTAGGAACGATTCTGAATATGAGATTCTGCGAGAATTCGCCGCAGTTGGGGTCGGTAGGTGGAGAAGCCGAATTGTCGCAAATGGTTGAGGCCGTCGGTGGCAGCTCCAAATGCTCCGGCATAACGTTGATAACGGAAGTAGATTGCCGCGAGATTGTAAAGGCCGCGAGGAGTTTCGCGATCAACCACAGGGTCAGGAATGTCCTGTTTGATTTTAAAGGCCCAGGACAAAAAGGTTGCAGCGTTGTTCAGGGAGGTTTTGACAGCTACGTCGTCCCAGGATTTGCCGTGTTTGACAACCTGTTCCATCGCCATATTCAAGAAAGAATATGCGATATAATAATCAACACGGCGATGAAATTCAAATTTTTTGCCGTAGCGGGCTCTGGCACCAAGAAAGGTGTTTTTTGCGTCTTCCCAGTTCCCTTCCAAAAATTGGGTGCGTCCAAGATTGAGGTGTTCGACGGCCCGTCCTTCGCCATCGGTGCGGGGGTAGGTTTTCTCCAGGTCAACCGCATCGATATCATGATTGATCGCGAAAAATGCTGGAGCTGGTGCCATGGGGTAGCGCCAGAAAACTTCCCCGTTTATGGGGCGGGTTTCGGGCTTAATGGCGAAGTCCGCGATTAGAAAATATTTTTTAATGATTGCCTGATAGCTCTGTTCATGGAGGGGGATGGGTTGTCGCTTGGTTCCTGTCAGAAATGGCACCAATAGCAGAAGTATTGGCCATAGACGTGGAAGACCACCAGTAGCGATGCCAGTCACCTGTGCCATGATTCGATCCTACGTGCCTAAATGTTACAATCGTTTTGGTTTTCACCGGGAGCCCGACCTGCCGTCGGTTTGCTGGATCCCGGGGCAGGATGCTTCATGGCTATCCAAAAAGGCGAAGTTTATCCAGGCTTCCAATTTTTGCGCAGTGGCGCAGTTTCAACCACCTGTATGGGACGTCATGGCGTTTGCGGATGCCAAAATCTTTGCCCGATATTTCATGATCGCCGCTTCGATTTCAGCCAGACTTTCTTTCACGATGACGGACTCCCCGTTGATAAAGAGGATCAGCGAATCGGGAATTGGTTCGAGGTACTTGACGGCGTCAAGATTAATCAGGATCTTCTTGTTATCCAGTTTTGTTAAGGTAATCATGCTTTTCGCTCTTGGTTCCGCAACGATCCTGCGATATTACTATGATACTGATTCGGTCAGTCCCCTGTCAATTAATGGCAACCCCCTAAAATATTAGATGTTATGAGGATTTGAAATGGATTTGGATACGCTGAAAGATCGGGTTCGCGGCGCCGCAGATAAATTCGAGCGGGTATGGGGGTTTCTTTGACGTTGCTGCAAAGAGAGAGCAACTAATTGAAATCCAAGGTGAAATTGATTCCAGACCCGATTTTTGGTCCAATCCACAGGTTTCCGCACCGATACTCAAGAAAAAAAAGCTGCTGGAGTCGGCAGTCGGGCGCGCTGAAAAGTTGCAGGCCGATAAAAACGACATGGAAGCGGCTCTGGAGCTGGCGCAGGCAGGGGACGAAGATTATGCTTCGGAGGCGGAACAGCTGGTCCAGGGGGTTGAGTCTGAACTGAACGCACTTGAGCTGCAAAGCCTTCTGGGAGAGGAGCTTGATAGCAATAGTGCTGTGGTGACCATCAATTCCGGAGCGGGAGGCACAGAGTCCTGCGATTGGGCTTCGATGCTTTTCCGCATGTATCTCCGTTATGCCGAGAAAAAGGGATGGCAGACCGAGATCATCGACTTGATGGAGGGTGATGAGGCGGGAATAAAAAGCGCCACCATCGAAGTGAATGGTGAATACGCCTTTGGCATGCTGAAAGCTGAATCAGGAGTGCACCGGCTGGTGCGCATCAGTCCATTTGACTCCAATGCCCGCCGTCATACCTCTTTTGCATCCGTTTTCGTGAGCCCCATTGTGGATGACGAGATCGAAGTCGAGGTTAACGAGGCAGATCTGCGGATAGATACTTTTCGTGCCAGTGGTGCTGGCGGCCAGCACGTCAACCGGACTGACTCGGCGGTGCGTATAACCCACCTTCCCTCGGGGATTGTGGTGCAGAGTCAGACTCAACGCTCACAGCATCAAAACCGCGATAAATGTATGCAGCTTTTGAAGTCACGCCTCTATGAGATGGAGTTGGAGAAACGAAAGGCTGTGCAGCGACAACAGGAGGCCGAAAAGTCGGATATTGGCTGGGGTAGTCAAATTCGCAGTTATGTTCTGCATCCATACAAGTTGGTGAAAGATCATCGCACCGATTTTGAATCTCGAGAGCCTGATGATGTCTTGGATGGCAGTTTGGATCAATTCATTAATGTTTGGTTGGTTGAATCGAAAAAATCCCAAAAGTCCACATAAATATCAGTAGGATGAGCATCTGTTTATCCGAAGGGAATCGGGTTGAAATCAGCCCTTTGCCAGTCGGGCAATCTTCCGTCTTTTTTTGACTTTTTTACCGAAAAGCGAGTAACCTGTAAAAGGGGAGAAGGATTTCCTTGGGCGGAAACTTTTCGTGAGCCATCAATTATTGACCCTGCGGGGGCAATGCGTCGAGTTATGAGGTTCATCTTATGAAAAAGGAGCTGGGCATGGACGCGGGCAAGATATTCAATGTCATTTCTAAAAACGAACTCAATCATAGGTACCAGGAATTGCACTGGACCGGCACCATGAAACAGTACCTGGACATGGTTTTGGAGCGTCCAGTTATCGCGCGGACGGCTTTTCAGCGTCTCTATGACATGATCGCTTCCTACGGTTTTGAGGATTTCAAGGAGTACAAGAAGGAAATTCAGCATTACAAATTTTTTGAGGACCCAATTGATAATGGCAAGGACGCCATATTTGGACTCGACATCCATCTATCAAAGCTGGTGAACGTGCTGAAGGCTGCTGCCCACCGTTATGGCCCGGAGAAGAGGGTAATTTTGTTGCACGGTCCGGTTGGTTCGTCCAAATCAACCATTGCCCGACTCTTGAAAAAAGGGATCGAAGCTTATTCCCGAACTCCGGAAGGAGCGCTTTACACGTTCAGCTGGGTGAACATTGGTGAAGTGTTGAAGATGGAAGACCGCATGCCCTGCCCGATTCATGAAGAGCCATTGCACCTGATTCCGCGGGAACAGCGGGGCGCCGTGCTTGAAATTCTCAACAAAAACCGTGGCCGCAGTGAGTCTGTGCACATTGAAGGCGACTTATGCCCGGCCTGTCGTTACGTATATCGCGGCCTCATGGACGAATATAAAGGCGACTGGGAAAAGATGGTGTCCAACCACATCGAAATCAGGCGGTTGATCCTGTCCGAGCAGGATCGGGTCGGTATAGGTACTTTCCAGCCCAAGGATGAAAAGAATCAGGACTCCACTGAGTTAACCGGTGATATCAATTATCGCAAGATCGCCATGTACGGCTCTGATTCCGATCCCCGCGCCTTCAACTTTGATGGCGAATTCAATATCGCTAATCGTGGTGTTATCGAATTCGTCGAGGTTTTAAAACTGGACGTGGCATTTCTCTACGATTTGTTGACCGCCAGCCAGGAACACAAAGTCAAACCGAAAAAATTTGCCCAGACCGACATCGACGAAGTTATTATCGGCCATACCAATGAGCCGGAGTATCGTAAGCTGCAAAGTAACGAGTTCATGGAAGCCCTGCGGGACCGAACCGTCAAAATAGACGTTCCCTACATCACGCGATTGGATCATGAAAAGGCAATCTATCAGAAGGATTTCAACAACGAAACCGTACCTCACATCCATATCGCGCCACATACCGTGGAAATGGCGGCGATGTGGGCTGTCATGACCCGGCTGGAAGAACCCAAAAAGGCAAACCTAACTATTCTGCAAAAGCTCAAGTTATATAATGGGAAGTCCATTCCGGGTTTTACAGAGGATAATGTCAAAGAACTGCGCAAAGAGGCCACACGGGAGGGTATGGAGGGGATCAGCCCTCGTTATGTGCAGGACAAGATATCTAATGCTCTCGTCATCGATAAAGGGCACGGTTGCCTCAATCCGTTCATCATTCTCAATGAATTAGGCTCCGGACTAAAAACCCACTCCCTGATCCGTGATGAAGAGACTAAAAAACGTTATCGGGAGCTGCTGTCGCTGGTAAAAATGGAATATGAAGACATTGTTAAGCACGAGGTACAAAGGGCGATTTCCGCCGACGAAGGGGCCATCGACAAACTCTGTGGTAATTATATTGATAGCGTCAAGGCCTATACACAGAAGGAAAAAGTTAAAAATCCCTTCACCGGGGCTGATGAAGAGCCAGATGAGCGTTTAATGCGGTCGATTGAGGAAAAGATCGATATTTCCGAGTCTCGCAAGGATGATTTCCGTCGTGAAATCATGAACTACATCGGTGCATTGGCACTTGAAGGTAAACGTTTTGATTTTCGCATGAACGAGCGGTTGCACAAAGCTCTTGAGCTGAAGCTGTTCGAAGACCAGAAAGACACGATCAAATTAACCAGCCTGGTTTCCAATGTTGTGGATAAAGAAGCGCAGGCCAAGATCGATGTTGTTAAAAATCGCCTGATCAAAAACTACGGTTATTGCGAGATTTGCGCCAGCGATGTGCTGGGGTTTGTGGCCAGCGTTTTCGCCCGCGGTGATGTAGTAAAGGCGGACAAGAAATAATTCGGGCCCAGGGCCATGCCCAGAGGTGACTAATGGTCAACAAAATGGAATCCGATCTCAGCCGGTTCCGCAAAATTGTACGCGGCCAAATTAAAAAAGAGCTGCGCAAGTTTGTCTCCAGCGGTGAATTAATTGCACGGCAGGGCAAAAAGAAGGTTTCTGTGCCCCTGCCGCGCATTGATTTGCCGCATTTTCAATTTGGTAATGGGGAGCAGGGTGGTGTTGGTCAGGGTGAAGGGGAGGTCGGTGACTCTCTCGGACAGGGGCAACCGAAACCAGGTCAGGGCGAAGCGGGGGATCAGGAAGGTGCTCATGAACTTGAGGTTGATGTAACTCTGGAGGAACTGGCCCAAATTTTGGGTGAGGAGCTTCAACTTCCCAATATAGAAAACAAGGGCAAAAAGAATATTGAGGACAAGGATTACAAGTATTCCGGCATCCTCAAGCAGGGCCCTGAATCGTTAAGGCATTTCAAGCGAACATTTAAAGAAGCTCTTAAGCGAAGCATTTCGATGGGTAATTATGACCCCAATGATCCCATCATCATTCCGGTAAAAGAAGATAAGAGATACCGGTCATTTAAAGTTTTTCATCAACCGGTGGCCAACGCCGTCATTATTTATATGATGGATGTGTCTGGTTCGATGGGTGATGAGCAAAAGGAAATTGTTCGCCTCACCAGTTTTTGGTTGGATACCTGGCTCAGTACTCAATATAACGGGCTGGAACGCCGTTATATCATTCACGATGCAACGGCTCGCGAAGTGGATGCTGAAACCTTTTACAAAACCAAAGAATCCGGTGGCACTCTTATCAGTTCCGCATACAAATTGGCCTTAAAGTTAATCGAGGAAAAGTTCAACCCATCGGAATGGAATATCTACCTTTTCCACTTTTCTGATGGTGATAATTGGTCGGGTAACGATACCGCTGACTGTATGAAATTGCTGGAAGAGAGGTTAATCCCGTTTTCGAATCTTTTTTGTTATGGGCAAGTGGAATCCCGTTACGGATCCGGGCAGTTTCTGCGGGATCTGCACAAACAGTTTGGCGAAAAAAGTGAACAGATCATTACGACTCAGATCAAGGATAAAGAAGCGATTATGGATGCCCTGAAAACCTTTTTGGGCAAAGGAAAATAGGCATGCGCTACAATACGCAATTGACTCCAGAGCTTCAGGAAGTTGCCAATAGTATCGCCGTGATTGCTCGTGAAAACGGCCTCGATTTTTTTGATACGGTGTTCGAATTGGTCGATTATCAGCAATTGAACGAAATCGCTGCCTATGGGGGGTTTCCTACCCGGTATCCTCACTGGCGCTTTGGTATGGATTATGAGCGCCTGTCCAAGAGTTATACTTACGGTCTTTCCATCATCTACGAAATGGTTATCAATAACGATCCCTGTTATGCCTATCTTCTTCGGGCAAACAATATGGTTTCGCAGAAAACGGTCATAGCACACGTCTATGGCCACTGTGATTTTTTCAAGAACAATTATTGGTTTAGTAAAACAAATCGTAAAATGCTGGACCAAATGGCCAATCATGCTTCTATCGTGCGCCGGTACATTGAAGACATTGGGCATGACGAAGTCGAATCTTTTATAGATACCTGCCTGACTCTCGAAAACCTGATTGATATCTATGCGCCGTTTGCGCCGAAGAAGGTGGAAAAAGAGCAGGACAATGGCGCTTTATTTCGACCGGAACCGGTGGCCAAGCTGCCTTCCGAAAAGAAGTATATGGACACCTACATCAATCCACAGGAGTTCCTGGACGCGCAAAAGAAAAAGCAGGATGCCGAGGTCCAGCAGTCTAAGTCGTTTCCCGAAAGACCCGAGCGGGACGTCCTGCAATTTTTATTGCAGTATGCTCCAATGTCCAATTGGGAGCGTCGTGTATTGGGAATTATTCGGGATGAGTCGTACTATTTTGCCCCTCAAGCTCAGACCAAAATCCTCAATGAAGGATGGGCTACCTATTGGCATAGCAGCATGATGACCAAACTTGCACCATTGCAGGACTCAGAGATTGTTGACTACTGCGATCAACACTCCGGTGTCGTGGCAAGTCATGGTGGCCAAGTCAATCCTTACAAGATTGGTTTGGAGCTTTTACGGTTCATTGAGCGTCGATGGGATCGTGGTCAGTTTGGTTTGGAATATGCAGATTGCGATGATCCTAAAAGACGCGCTGAATGGAATACCAATGCTGGGCTGGGGCGGCAAAAGATCTTTGAGGTTCGTAAAACAAACAACGACGTGACTTTTATTGAGAACTATCTGGACGAGGACTTTTGCCACGACCAAAAGATGTTCATTTATGACTACGATCGCCGCAACAATCGTTATGTCATATCCAGTCGCGACTTCAAGACCATTAAACAGCAAATGTTACGTCAGCTCACCAACTTTGGTCAGCCAGTCATTGATGTCATTGACGGAAATTTTAAAAACCGCGGTGAACTTTTGTTAAGTCACCGTCATGATGGTGTCGATCTCAAAAATGAATACACCCTGGAATGCTTGAAAAATCTCTATCGGATATGGAAACGCCCTGTGCACATTGAAACAATGGTGGAAGAAGTCATGCGTCGCATCAGCTTCGACGGTTCGACTCATAACATTGAAAAAATTTGATTGCCATTAGGATCGCTTCATGCCGAATCTGCGATTTTTAGTGCCACGGTGTTTCACCCGGCTTTTGTGGGAGCTGCCGACTATCTGCGCAGTTTGTCTCCTGCTGGCTTCTCCCCTGCGTGCGTCTGAGGAGACCAAGGCCACGCCACCTTTCACCAGAATTGGATTGATCCCACCTCAGATTCAGGGTGAGACTGAACTGGAAAAAGACGTTGAATCGGCTCTGGCCCGGGATTTTTCGCAGATTGTCCGTGAATCACAACGATTTCTTCCACTGAATGATGAAGTGGTGGCGGACCTGTGGCATTCCGCCGAAGGTCGTGCCCAGCTTGTAAATCAGTTTGAACTGGATGCCTTTCTGGGTCTTTCCATGGCGCAAAAGGGTCCCACTCTCGCCCTGGGAGTTCGTTTGTTGGGGCATCAGTTGGAAAATTATATTGTGGAGTTTGAATCCATCGAGTCCAGTATCTTGAATGGTGCAACGCCAAACGAACGACGACGGGTGCTTCAGGATCTTGTCTACCGGGTTATCAATCGCCTCCCACTTGACATCACTGTTACATCTATTCAGGGCAAATACGTGACCCTGGCGGGTGGGCAGCGACAAGGGCTTAAAGAAGGGCAAAGGGTGGATGTGGTCCGATCCTTTGTCACCAGCACTCATCCTGCCAGTCAATCATGGATTAGTTATTCCTATAAAAAGCGCGGGACTGTCCGGATCATTGAAGTGAATCCCAACTCCGCTGTGGCTGAAATCACAGAGCAGACTGAGGAACAAGCTATTCAAATCGGTGATGGTGCGCAGGTGGATGCGCTTAAGTCTCGTCAGCACTATCAACCCGTCGATGAGGCGCGGGTTTCAAAGGGGCATGAGGAAAACGGGCCGATCCTGATCCCAGATGGGGGAGATGATCGGTTTCTAAAAGTATCGCCAGTGGAAAACAAGCCGAACCCGGCAAAGGTTCCAGGTATGATTCGGGTTCCGCCGCGTCCCAAGCAGTCGGTAGGAGATGCTAGCAATGGAGCAGCCGGATCAACGGCCAGTGCTGATCAAGTCAGCCCCCCATCTGTATCCCCAACTGCCGATGGCGAAGCTATAATAGCTCCAACCCAAGAAGAAACGGATCAAGTGACTGCCGAAAACGCGGCTGCGACACCTCCACCATCATCCGATAGCAGTATTATGCGGGAACTGGGGCAACACTTTGAAACCATGACCCTCGGCATCGGGCATCAAGTCTGGAATGTTTCTGGAAGCGCCAGCGCGGCGGCTGCCATGCCGGCCATAATCGTCAATACTGCAAACATCGCTTTTACCAAGGGGATTACAGAAGACATCAAGGCGCAACTGCTTGGGGAATACGCCTCAGGACCAGCCAATAAAGGCAGTTTTTCCGGTTTTGTCCTGGAAGGGCGCACATACTTCCTTAAAAAGATGGAAGCGGATGTTGCTCCCATCACCTTCGCTAAAATTGGTGCCCTGGTACGCTTTGACAGTATTGAAGTCTCCGGTAGCACCTATGGAGGGCGGGATTACCTGCAACTTGGCGGCTGGATCGGTGTAGACGGTAAAACCCGTATCGATGAATTGGCTAAAATCATGGAATTCAGCGCCCATTTCCGATTTATTCCCATGACCAGTGGCCAAATTGGTATCAAGGGGAAAAAGAAGGACGTCCAGAGTTCAAGTGTTATGGAATTTGGTGGCGAAGGCCTGTTCGTGGAAAGTTCCAGCCGCTGGCGCTATGGCGCCAGATTGGACTATTCATCGGGCAATCACGAGATTAGTAAGGGATCGGTATCGGAGTCTAGGTTTTATATAGGTGGGGTCATGAAACACAACTTCTAAGATCCGGTTTTATCCCCCTCTGCGTAGTCGTCATCGTCGCTCCAGAAAAAAGGACTTAGCCTCCTCCACCCGGTGTCCGTCCGGCATAAAGAATATGCGCTGAAATCGATGTTTATGCAGGACCAGCGCATTGGGAATATCCCATGAGTCAAGCCCCAACAGGAGGCCCTTGGGATCGACGGTCTTCTCAGCGTAGGGTACATGAAAGTGCCCAAAAATTCCGAAATCAGCCGCACTTCGTCCCAACCAAAGCCTGGCAGTTTCTAAGATGGCGTGATGGCGTATGGTGCGATATCGATCCTGGGCGCGGGAGATCTGCGCACTCCTAGTGGCGAACCGGTCCATCCACTGGCCAGGTAGCAGACTGGCTGCGGTTGTTACGAGCCAAGATTTGACGACCGTGCGAAACCAACGGTAATGCCAGGTGGAATATATCAGATCACCATGGGCTAAGTGGATTTTACGGTGATCCACTTCAATGGTCAGGTTGCCGTCGGAAATAATCTCAACGCCTTTCCAGCCAATCTGTCCCAGGTTGAACTCGTGGTTGCCTTCAAAAAAGTATATTTTAACGCCTTTCTTGGACATGCGTTCCAGGCGTTCACCAATTGGTGCAAACTTTCTGCGAAAGTAGGGCGAAGATCCCAGGCAGAAGTCAAAAATATCTCCCAGCAGGACAAGGTTCTTCACTTCGGCATGAATTAGGTGATCAAGAACCTGAAGCAGTCGCGAGCCTCTGGGATCCTCACAGGACACCAAATGGATATCTGACATGACTATCAGATCCGCTTGAAAGTTTACCGGTAGAGACATCAGTTGGGCGATCCTATGGCCTGGAAATCTAACCAATGATATATATGACTCATGTTGTTTTCATCCTTTATTTATGAAGATCTCTGATTTCAAGGCATATTAAAGAAAAAGAAGCCAAATTCCCCTTGCTTTCCTTTAGGGCTTTTGGTTCTTTAGATTGAATGAATAGCGTCCATGAATGAGGAGGAAGGATTGCATGTCGGCTGATATCGTAGAAAAATTGAAACAGATTGTGGTAAACCAGCTGGGCGTTGAAGCAGATGCTGTTGTGGGCAAAGCTAAATTTATTGAAGATTTAGGTGCCGACTCGTTGGATATTGTCGAACTGGTAATGGCTATGGAAGAGTCTTTTGGAATCGACATCCCCGATGAAGAAGCAGAAAACATTCGCACGGTCGATGATGCTGTCAATTACATTAAAAAAACCCAAGAGCTATAAAATCCCCACCAAAGCTGGCACTGATTCTTATGAACGCAACCATCGGAATAACCTCTGATCATGGAGGACGGGAACTAAAGCATCTCGTCTCGGAGTATCTGCGACAGCAGGGTTTTCAAGTCCTTGATTTTGGTGTTGAAAGAAATGACAGCACCTCGGTGGATTACCCGGAATTTGCTGCAAAGCTGGCAAAAGAGGTTGCATCTGGCAAGGTGCAGCGGGGTATCGCCATTTGTGGCACTGGAATTGGGATGTCCATCGCGGCCAATAAGGTGCCAGGCATCAGGGCCGCATTGGTTTGGGACGAGTTTACTGCGCGCATGTCACGACAGCACAATGATGCTAACATTCTTTGCTTAGGAGAGCGGGTTTTAAATCACATGCGTGCGCTTGATTTTGTAAAGGTTTGGCTGGAAACGCCGTTTGAGGGCGGACGCCATCTGCAACGGGTCAAAAAGATCGCCGATTTAGAGCGACGATAGCGACTAGGTGTTTACCGATTTCATCAAGAGACTAGTATATGACAAGGTTGGTCTGGTGCGTGGAAGTTGAAGAGCCCTGACGGAATGAGCCTAAAAAGGCTTCGGAAAGCCGATCAGCTGCAATGTCAGCATATTTATGAAACCACTGATTTACAAGGATCGAAAACGATATGGAAAAGCCATGGGGCCAGCTAAAATCGGACGATCCCGAAATATATGGCCTGATTGAG
Organism: Pseudomonadota bacterium; assembly: GCA_029556045.1. The sequence goes on from JAKQGS010000082.1 coordinate 60,110, forward strand.
GCAGAATTAAAGCGGCAGCAGGATGGTCTCGAATTGATCGCATCCGAGAATATAGCCTCCCCCGCCGTTATCGCCGCGATGGGAACTGTGTTGACCAATAAGTATGCGGAGGGATTACCTCATAAACGCTATTACGGCGGTTGTGAAGTGGTGGATCAGCTGGAGGAACTGGCAGTGCAGCGGCTCTGTCGGGTGTTTGGATGCGGATTTGCAAATGTGCAACCTCATTCGGGTGCGCAAGCCAATGCCGCTGCTTTCCTTGCCTTGGCGCAACGAGGAGACCGCATCCTGGGCATGGATCTGTCCCACGGTGGTCACCTGACCCATGGATCAAAAGTGAATTTTTCCGGGCTCCTCTATGAGCCTTTTCATTATGGCGTTAATCCTGAAACTGAAACCCTGGACTATGATCTTATTGGTAGGTTGGCCGGGGAAATCAAACCCAAGGTGATCATTGCTGGCGCCAGCGCCTATTCCAGGGCGATCGATTTTGCCCGCTTTCGTGCCATAGCCGATAGCGTCGGCGCTTATCTCTTGGTGGATATGGCTCATATAGCCGGATTGGTGGCTGCCGGTTTGCATCCAAGCCCCATTCCTCATGCTCATGTGGTTACGTCCACGACGCATAAAACCCT
>JAKQGS010000094.1 GCA_029556045.1 Pseudomonadota bacterium
AAACCAAAGGTACCCACCACCACCGCCATCATGATCGCGATCACCACAGCACTGTTTTTACGATTCATATTAGGACTCTCTGGTTCAAATCCATTGCGCACCTTGTTTACACTGAAATGCCCAGACCTCAAAGAGCAATTAGGTTGCGGCTCAGGCGTTCCTGTGTATAGTTCACCGTTGTTGCACCCCAGAGACAAGGGTAACGCATGAAGTTCCGACTTTTTTTGTTTATTTCGGTGAGTCTGCTGCTGGCGTTGGCGGTTCTTTTTTACAAGTTGGCGGTGACGGAACCCACCATTGAGGGGGTGTCCGAAAGCAAGGCGCAGTACCTAGCGGCGGATCGGCGAGGAATCACCGGCGTTCATTTGTGGCAACAGAACAACCAGGAATTCGGTGAAGCCCAATTGAAAGGCCGCTGGAGTTTGATTTATTTCGGCTACACCCAGTGCCCGGACGTGTGTCCTCTCACCCTGGGGATCCTGTCGCAGTTTCTGAAGAAACTTGAGAAGGCCGATCCATCCCTGGCCGCGCAGACCCAAGGCATTTTTGTATCAGTGGATCCCGCTCGGGATACGGTGGAGCGGCTGCGGGATTATGTCGGCTACTTTCATCCCAGTATGCTGGGTGTCACAGGTACCGGCGAAGAATTGAAGGGACTGATCACCCAGTTCCAGTCAACCTACGATTATGGTGAAAAGGATGCAGCGGGGGGCTATCTCGTGCATCACCCCACTTCGCTGTTTCTGGTGGATCCGCAGGGGCGTTATGTGGGTCGTTTCACGAAGCCGGTGGCGATCGGCGATCTATGGGATGCTTATGAAACCCATCGGAAATCTTTATAGAGGGGAGCCAGGTTATGTTCTGCAGAAGAAAGAAGCTGGGATTGTTCCTTTTGGGAGTTACCCTATATGCAGCGGTTACCACCAGTGCAGCAGCCAAAGAGTTGGTGATCAAAAACGGATGGATCAATCAACCGCCACCAGGAGTGATGGTGGCGGCGGGTTACTGTGACATCACCAATCAATCGAAAACCAAGGTGGTTATCGTCAGGGTGCAAAGCCCCCGCTTTAGGACCATCGAAATTCACGATATGAAGATGGCTAACGAAATGGCCAGCATGGTCAAACGGGACACTCTGGAAATCGCCAAAGGGGCTACGTTCAAGCTGGAGCCCATGCACACTCACCTCATGCTGATGGGAATGCAGGGGAAGTTGGCGATCGGTGAGAGCGTCCCCCTGGAATTTCATCTGGCAGATGGACTGGTCATCAAAACCACATTCACCGTGAAGAAGGCAGAATAACCCTCAATTCGGAGGGGCGCCTTAATGGGTGCGCAGGAGATTCTTTTCCCGTCCAAACTCCCGCAGGCGTCGTTCCAACTCATCTCGCACCCAGCGAAAGCTCGCCAGTTTATCGGTCTCGTCCCCCTGAGCCGCGGCTGGATCTGGCAAAGGCCAATGGATCTTTTCGGTTTTGACGGTAACCACCGGACAAACCTCCTCCGCACAAAGGGTGATCACCACATCGACGCTGTGCAAGGGGATATTCGCAACATTTTTGGAGTAGTGGGATGAAGCGTCAATACCGCGTTCATGCAACGCCTGAACCGCTAAGGGATTGACATGGGAGGGTTGTGATCCGGCGCTCTGGACGACCACGTCACCGCGGTAGAGGTGACGGGCAAGACCCTCTGCCATCTGGCTGCGGGCGGAATTGGCAACGCACAGAAACAAGATATTCATGATCTCATGCCCTGTCAGTTAAGGTATTGGTTTAATGTGGGGACAATGTCCATGGGTTTGAAGCCCAGACTGCCGATGGCGGCCTCCCACGTCTCCTGCCAGGGCGTGTCAAAGACTAACCGGTAATCCATGGGAATCTGCAACCAGCCGCCGAGGCGCACCTCTTCCTCCAGCTGTTTGGGTCCCCAGCCGGCATAACCGATGACAAAACGAAAGGGATAGAGCACCTGGTAGGTCAGGGGGGTTTTGACGCCATAGGCTTTAATATTGTGCTTTTGTTCTTCGTACTCGAGGGCATGGTTGACGAGGCCCTTGAGGGCATATTCCGATGAGCTGAGACTCAAATCAGCCGTGACAATGGTGCTCTTGCTGTCATGCGGCTGATTATGCAGGATCAATCCATGATCGGTGGCCACCGGTCCCCCGAACCATCCCGGGACCGTTGGAGGAATATCGATCTCATCCGCTGTGATCAGATCCCGCAGGGGAATATCCGACGGGCGGTTGATGATGACCCCCATGGCCCCATCGCTATTATGGTCAAGGATCAGGATGACGGTTTTGGCAAAATTAGTATCCTGCATCTGAGGCAGAGCCACAAGCAGCGAGGGGGTTTGATAGTATTCTGTCATAATGCATCCCCAGGGGTGACGGCAATCCACCGATAGAGCCTAAGGTAAGCTGCCCTCTGAGTCAACCAAAGGGCCACCAATCCCGTCCAGATTTCTGCGGTAGATTCTGCTGAAAAAGGCCGATCTCTGCGTTACTTCGTCAGAAAAAAATGCTCATGTATGTTGAATACACTGCGCTTTTTTTC
>JAKQGS010000101.1 GCA_029556045.1 Pseudomonadota bacterium
GATGGTGGAAACCCCGGCCGCAAAAAACGGCTTGCCCTTATGATCCCCTTCGATGGCAGGGTAATTAGCCCCCTGCACCGCGGAAACATTGGCGCCGGCTTTTTCCACCACCTTGCCCCGCAAAACCCCCATGGTGCCGCCACCCTGCTCGCCATCCCTGTTCCAGGATTTGCGCTCAAAGGTGGCAGCCCCATCGATGGTCTCGAATGCCTGCCCGAGGCGGTCCTGCACGCTTTTGTAGAGGTTTACCGCCGTGGTCCGTTGTTGTTCCGCCAGGATCATATGTAACCGCGTTTTTCCTGATCTTTTTCAATGGAACGAAACAGGGCACCGAAGTTGCCTTCTCCGAATCCCAGGTGGTTCTTCCGCTGAATAAATTCAAAGAAGATCGGACCGATGCAGTTCTTGGTGAAGATCTGCAAGAGGTAACCCTCTTCATCGCCGTCCACCAGCAGGTTGAACTTCTCGATTTTTTTGTGATCTTCTGTAACGCCCGGCACCTTGTCAAAGACGTCTTTGTAGTATTCTTCGTCGATATCGAGGGTCTGCAGTTTGCTGCCCTCCAGTTTTTCCATGGTGCTGACAAGATTGGGAGTCAGGAAGGCGATATGCTGGATGCCGGGGCCTTGGTATTCTTCCAGGTATTCATTGATTTGGGATTTAGCTTCGGTGCCTTCATTGATGGGGATGCAAAAGCTGCCGCAGGGTGAGCGGAGAGCATAGGATACCAGCCCAGTTTTTTTGCCGCGGATATCGAAGTAACGCACCTCTTCAAACCCAAATACCTCTTTGTAAAACTTTGCCAGCGGCTCCATTTGGCCCTTGCGCACGTTATTGGTGAGGTGATCCACCAGCATAAAACCTTTTTCCGGTGCGACGTCCGGCATTTCCAGGTCCACGAATCCCAGCTTTTCCCAGCGTTTGGGATCGTTATAGTCGTCCACAAAATAGATCAGGCTATCACCCACGCCCCGGATGGAGAGCAGAGGTTTGCCATCGGCAAAGTGATAATCCCCTTCGCCGCCGTTTTTAGCACCGCGGGTCAGGGCGGTTTTGTAGGCGGTTTCCGCGTTTGTAAAGCGCCACCCTGTGGAGCAAGCGGCGGGACCATGCTCCTTGGTGAAGTTGGCTGCAAAGGTGCCGGGTTCCCGGTTGATCAGGAAATGGATATCGTGCTGACGATAGTAGTCGATCTTCTTGGTTTTGTGGCGCTTCAGACGGGAAAAGCCCATCGACATGAACAGCTGGTGCAAAGCCTCGGGATTCGGGGAGGCAAATTCCACAAAATCAAAGCCGGTGATGCCAAGATAATTTTCTGCCATGAGGTCTAACTCCTCTCGCTAAGTCCTGTGAATGAAAAGCCATCGCAGTGATTGCACAACCTGAATTTTATATACCCGTTTCGTCAAAAAAAGAACAATTTCTACCCAGACACTGGGGAAAATTCTGACATTCTTCCCCGCTGATCGAAGTAGCTAACGACGGACGGAGGTAGTCGCACGGGGCGGTTATCGTTGCCGAGGCAGACAATCGTGATATCTGCAGTTACCAAGATCTGGGAAAGATTGCCGTTTTCCAAAAGGTGGACCTCCTGGTGGAAGTTCATCACCGGCGAGCGGGTGTAGGTGGCTTCGCTGATCACAGCCACCGGGTCCCCGTGGCGGGCGGGGGCCTTGAACTGGATGTCCATGCGGGACACCACAAAGTGCACACCGGTTTGGTAGAGATTTTTAAGATAGTCGATGCCGATCAGATGCTCGCGGCCACGCTCAAAGAACTTGAGATAATTGGCGTGGTACACAAAGCCGGAAAAATCCGTGTCTTCGTAATAGATCCAGAAGTCGCAACGGTGGCGCAGGCGTCCCAGGGGAGGGCGCTCGCTTGCCGGCATGTCAGCGGAGGTATTTGCCATAGAGCAGCGCCAGTTCCTGTTTGCGTTTTTCCGGGATCGATTCCGGGTTGGTCATGATGGCAAACTTGGCCGCCTCCAGCTCAGGAGCGGAGGAAGTAGCCGGCAGAATGCGGCTGATCTCCCGCACAATGGCATTGGCGGTGGCGGCATTGGCCTTGAGAACCTTGATCACGTCTTCAACAGAGACGTCTTCTTCCGTTTCGTGCCAGCAGTCATAGTCGGTGGCCAGGGCCAGCATGCCGTAGCACATTTCCGCTTCGCGGGCCAATTTGGCTTCCGGCAATGCGGTCATGCCGATGCATACCGGCTTCAGGGTGGCCCGATAGTGATGGGATTCGGCGCGGGTGGAGAACTGGGGGCCTTCCATGCACACATAAGTCCCCCCCACATGAACGCGGTCGGTTTTACTACGGGCTGCCTGGACGATGGCATCCATCATTTCGCTGGCAAAAGGGTCCGCAAATGTCACATGACCCACAATACCTTCCCCAAAAAACGTCGATGGCCGCATGCCTTTGGTGCGGTCATACACCTGATTGGGAACGATCATATCACCGGGGCGGATTTCTTCTTTCATAATACCGACGGCGCTAACCGCCAGCAGGTGGGTCACCCCCAACGACTTCATGGCATATATATTAGCGCGGTAATTCACTTCGGAGGGGGTAAAACGGTGCCCCTTGCCATGGCGTGGCAGGAAAAACACGGTACGATCATCCACCCTGGCTTCCATAATGGCATCGGAGGGATCCCCAAACGGGGTCTTAATCTTATGTTCTTTGACAAAGTCGGCACCATCCATCTGATAAACGCCGGATCCGCCGATGACACCCAATTTAACGGGATGGCTTGCGCTCATGACTATCTCCTCTGATTGAACTTGCTCAACAGGTCATTGATGGAATACTGGGGCTGCGCTGCCGCCGGACGTCCGCCCTTGGGGGGTGGGGTGCCACGGGAGGCTCCCGGTTTGGCCGCAGGTCGGGCACTATTGCTGGGCTGGTTGGACTCCGCCGGCGCTTTCGCACGGGCTCCCTCCAACCGCCGGCTTAAACTGATGCGGCGGCGTTTGATGTCCACATCGATCACCTTGACCTGCACCACATCGCCAACCGAAACCACCTTGGATGGATCATCCACGAACTTTTCCGACAGCTCGCTGATATGCACGAGACCGTCCTGATGCACGCCGATATCCACAAAAGCGCCAAAGTTGGTGACGTTGGTCACGGTGCCGGGCAGCACCATACCGATCTTCAGATCCGCCAGGTCGTTGACGTCGTCGGAGAACATAAGGCGCGCCCCATCCTCCCGCGGGTCACGACCGGGTTTGATTAATTCCGCAGCGATATCCCGGAGGGTGGGCATACCCACCAGTTCAGAAACATATTTGTCCCAGGCGACGCTTTCCACCACGGTCTTTTGTCCCACCAGATCTTCAATGGACTTTTGTTGGTCAGCGGCGATCTGCGAAACGATGCTGTAGCGCTCCGGGTGTACGGCAGAATTATCGAGGGGATTGGACGATTCCGGCACCCGTAGAAAGCCGGCTGCCTGCTCAAACGCCTTTGGACCAAAGCCCGGTACCTTCAGAAGGTGGTCACGGCTTTTGAATTTACCGTTTTGATCCCGAAACGCCACGATACTTTTAGCCAGGGTGGAACCGATGCCGGAGACATAGTTCAGCAGTTTGTAGCTGGCGGTGTTAACGTTGACGCCCACGCGGTTTACGCAGCTTTCCACCACCTCTTCGAGACTGTTTTTGAGTTTGGTGACGTTGACGTCATGCTGATACTGACCCACGCCGATGGAGCGTGGATCGATTTTAACCAGCTCCGCCAGAGGATCCTGCAATCGACGGGCGATGCTGACCGTGGAGCGGATGGTGGGATCCAGGTCCGGAAACTCCTCCCGCGCTACGTCATCGGTGGAGTAAACGCTGGCTCCCGCCTCATTCACCACCAGACGTTTGACGTCGGTGATATTATTTTCCCGCATGGCATCGGTGATGATTTTCGAGATTTCCCGTGAGCCGGTGCCGTTGCCGATCGCCAGACACTGAACCTTATGGGTTTTGATGAGCCGGGCGATCTCCCGTTTGGCGTTTTCGGTCTTGGGTCCCTCTTTATCGCCCATGTCGGTGTAGATGGTCGTGTGAGCTAGCAGTTTACCGGTTTCATCCACTACTGCAAATTTGCATCCCGTACGCAGACCGGGGTCCACCCCGAGCACCACTTTACCGGGAATCGGCGGCAGCAGCAGGAGGTTGGCCAGGTTGTCCGAAAAGACGCGGATGGCCTCCGTCTCTCCGTCGTTTTTCAATTGCAGGCGAATCTCGGTCTCAATCGATGGCCCCAGCAGACGACGATAGGCATCTTCGGTGGTCAGTTCCGCCCATGCCTGAACCGGGGCAGCCAGAACCCGATCCTTCAGGACCATGGACTTCATTTCTTTCAGGATGCGATCCATATCGACGTCGATGGTGACCCGCAGGACTTTCTCTGCCTCACCCCGCCGAACCGCCATGATGCGGTGGGGAGCGCAGGCCTTGATGGGCTCTTTATAATCGAAGTAGTTCTCGTATTTGGAGGGATCGACTTTTTTCCCAGCTTCTTTTTTCGGAGCGCCTGTGTATGGCGCGGCGGCCGGAGTCGGTGTGGCAGTGTCGTCCTCACCAGCCCCTTCGACTCTTTTGGAAACCATCGATCCGGTTTCCAGACTGATTTCCCGCACGAGGGCACGGATCTCAGCGGTTTCAGAAATATTTTCCGCCAGGATATCAGCGGCGCCCGCCAGGGCTTCTTTTTCGTTATTAACCCGCAGGGCCGGATCGATGTTGGCATCCGCGGGAGTGATAAATTCTTTGGCGATGGCATTGAGGTCCGTGATCTGGGCCCCCGGTGTCATCAGGCGCTCCAGGAGCGGCTCCAGGCCTTTTTCCCGCGCCACCTGGGCCCGGGTCCGGCGTTTGGGTTTGTAGGGCAGGTATAGATCTTCCAATTCCTGCTTGGTGGTGCAGGTCTCGAATTTGCGTTTGAGGTCCGGCCACTGCTTCATCAGCTCCGGTTTCTTTTTGCAATGCTCCTCCACCACTTTGAGGTACTTAACCTTGTTGGTTTCCAGCTCCTGCAGGTAGGTGTAACGATCGCGGATGTCCCGCAGTTTCACTTCGTCCAATGATCCATGCTGTTCCTTGCGGTAGCGGGCCACAAAAGGGATCGTGCACTGCTCGTCAAACAGCAACTTGACCACGTTGTTCACTTGAAAGTCTTGCAGGGAGAGCTCTTGCGATATTTTCTGGACGAGGTTGATCATGGAACATCCTTATCAGATCAAGTTTTTGGGTAAAACCGGCGCCCCACTCATTGGAGGGGGCACCGGTTGGAGCACACACGGCCTTACTTGGTCATGATGGCGGTTGATGGGAAGAAATAGGAAATCTCCTGCGCCGCGGTTTC
>JAKQGS010000258.1 GCA_029556045.1 Pseudomonadota bacterium
GCCATCTCGTCGTCCGGTGCCAGTCCAATGGCTTTTTGAAAGTTAAGCACGGCAATTTCGTAGCTCTGACGCAACAGAGATACTGTACCCAGACCGATAAAGGGCCGTGGCGCATAAGGATCCAGCTCAGCCGATTGCATATAAGCAATCTTCGCCGCATCAAAATCCCCTAATTTCGCAAAACTGTCCCCAACCATGCGATAGAGGTTGGACCGCATATGGGCGGGGATATCGTCCCGTTGGAAGACCGCCTCGATAATGTCAATGGCAGCGAGGTACTGTTGATCCTTGACTTTGGCTTCCGCATCCGCCACCAAACGCTCCACGTCGCTATTGCGAAGAGTCGACGCCTTGAGAATGGATTGAAAGATTTTGTCCATGCTAGTCCGGGCTTTTTCCGGCGTGAAACGGTTCTGAACCTCCGCCATATTTTTCTTCACCACGTCGTTTTTAAGGGCCCGCGCGTCTGCGATCTTACCGACTGCGGTGATCAGACTTTCCAACGACCCGGGGCAAAAGTCGATGCGGTGTTTGCCACAAAGTTCTTCCACCAGGGCGGTGCGGGAGGCCAGCAAAGGGATTTCATGGGCCATCGCTTGCAGAATACGATATGGCTCCCCATCGACGCGGTCATGGGATGGCATCGTACCCACATACATGGCGTCTGCCACCGTCAACAGGGCATCCACCGCGGCGCGATTGGGAGCCAGGTAGAGAGACATATCTTCCACGCCCATGGCGACAAAAGTCTCCCGCAGCTCGGCAGCATAGGAGCCCACACCACAAAAGACCACCTTGAGTTTTTCACGCAGAGTGGGCTTTTTCGTGACCAGGGCTTTGAATGTCGGAGCCAGCTCTGCCAATCCCTCTTCCCATTCGATGGGCCCGATATATCCGATGATGGTTTGGGTTTCCGGCAGCCCCAGAGACTTTAATGCAGCCGCACGGGATTTGGCGTCGCGTGGGGCGCGATGCTCCACCCAGGGCACCATGTCAAAAATTCGCTCATCTGCCACACCTTCCATCTGCAGGGCCAGCCGGGCGGCATCGGACTGCACGATAAATCCATCCGCACCGCGGGTCACCTCATTGCGCACTGTGCGCATCTGATGCAGGTCATTGGCGGGAAAGGGCAGCAGATTATCGATCCACACGATGAACTTGAATCCGTTCCGGACCTTGGCTTTCAGGGTCTGATAAGCATAGAGGCCCAGTCGTTCTTTAGCGATAACCACATCAAAGCCCTTTAAACAGCCTTCCAGGCCCGGCATGTAGCTTGGATTCTCATCGTAATCCGTCAATGTCACCAGGGTCAGATCCTGAAAGCGGCTATTTTGGAGGATGTACGCGGCAATCGACTCCGAGGTGAGAACCTTGACATCGTACCGATCCGCCAGAAGCCGAAATTGGTCGATCTCTTCAACACTTGGGACCGTGCCAACAACAAGTGCGAGCTTTGGTTTAACCTCGTTCATTGACGCTACCTCCTCGGGGGGTCTGTTAAATCGAACTCTGAAATCTGACATTATCCTTGATACCAGAATGGTACTTTCCAATCGCCTCGCGCTTGCTGCGCATCTCCGCCAATTCGGCCGCCAGCATATCCCGACTGGACTCCATGTACTCCATCAGGTGATCGTTGATGATCACCACATCCCGCCACAAATCTTGCAACGTTTCCTCCCGTTCGGGGGAGTGGGCCAGGAAATCAGCGGTCATATAGTTGTGATATGCCGCTTTACGAAGGTTCAACATCCGTTCCGCTTCGTCCCATCTTTGTTCCTTCATCAGGGCCAAAGCAAGCCGGCCACGTTCCAAATAAACGCGCATTGCGACAACAGCCTGTCTGGAATACTCATCCATCGCTGCTGGAACCTTCTAATGGATACAAATTTGACCGGTACTTACAATAATCTTAGGGGATATCCGGGGTTCCTGTCAAACAGGTGCCATTGGTTGCGGCATTTTTACATGGTTGACCCACTGGGACTGGCCAAGGTTCCCCGCAGTTTGTAGTTCATGGCACCGCCTGTTCCGCCCGCCATGTCGAGAATCAGCCCAAAATTCTCCTTTAAAGCCTCTTCCAATCGGATATTAAACGCCAAATTCAGCGTTGAATTGGTCAGCTCTGGTTTCATCTGTACGTCACCGGCAAGATCCAAAAAGAAGTTCTGGGTATGGAAGCCGGATGATTTATCCAGAACAAGCTTTCCTTTTTCGATATTTGCCAAAATTTTAGCTTTCTTGAATTTTTGCTCCCCCAGATTGAGGTTGGGATCATCAACGGTCAGAACGCCACTATCCAATTCAAGATTCAACTTTCCTGACGACTCGGATGGGTTATCGGGATTGATGTCAAAGTCCACTATACCGCCCAACTTCCCCTTGAAACCGACTTTGGTCAGCATACCTGCAACGAGGGGATTGGCGTCTGGGGAGTTGGCCTGTGATGTCAGGAGAAAGGCCACAATATTGTCGATCTCAAATCTGTTCGCCTCCAATCCGACATGGGAGGGAACAAAGCCCTTGCCAGAAATCAAACGAAAAAGACTGACGCGCCCGGATGCTTCCAGCTCTCCCCCCGTTGGTGTTTCCACCACGACGGTTGCCGCCAGGCGGCCAATCAGCAAGTTGAGAATGCCAAGTTGCACTTCCGCTGACTTGAACGTCAGCGGAGTCCCACCAGCATCTGATGATATCGTAATACCTTCCGCCTCCAATCCCAGAGGCAGTGATGGTTCCATTCGTTCGACCCGAATACGATAGCTGGTGGTGCGATTGATTTCCGAAAGGACCGATTCCTTGAGGATCGCATAGGGAAAGGTCAGATAGACGAAAAAAATGAAGCTGACGATAAACAGGGCAACATAGGCCCAAACATTGAGTTTACTTTGGTTGTCTTTCACTTAATTCTGGCCCCCCACTTTATAGGCCACGACCTTGGCCTGCGTATCAAAATAGAGTCGATCCCCATAGCGGGCCCGGATCTGCAGCTGATTAATCGTGAAGTTTTTATCGGCCCTTTCAATCTCCCCTAAAAATTTTAGCATGCGGGGGATCGATACCTTGGGCATACGGAAATCCACGTTGATGTATTTGAAATTCTTGGCTAGCGGGCTCTCCGGCGGAATATCCGCGTCTTCTGAACGTAATCCCTCGATCGTCACGCCCACCTGATTGGCTTTTTGTTCAAAAAAAGGTTTGGGATGTACGCTGCTCATCTTGGTTTCCACGTCCCGCAGTAACGTGTCCATATTGGTTTTTTCCATATCATAGTCATTGGACAGAGTGCGCAATTCCTGCAACGCCAGAAAGCTGGCATTCAGTTCATCTTCGAGAGCATGAATCCGCGCGAAATAGATGCCCACGGCCCCCAGAACGAAAAGACCCAATCCACCAATGGCTCCCAGCAGCACACCGGTTTGGTGTTTGGGGGGCAGCTTGTAAAAGCTGTCCATGAGGAAATCAAGGCGCTCGTTGTTATTACCCAGAATTTTCTTACGTACGGCGTCCAGTCCAAAGGTAAAGTACCCGGACACTTTGTCTTTCAATGCATTGACGGAATTGCTCATATTCTTTACCCCGCAGCTCCGGCACCGGGCGCCGCTTCATAATCCGCATTGATGGTGAACTCGATTTTTTTTCCATCGGAGCCCGGCTTGGTTCCGGAGTCCTTCTCCACGACGTTTTTCAATACCGGCACTTTTTTAAGAGATTCAATGATTGCCGACTGCGAGGCAAAATTATCGGTTTCAGCACGCAATTGCAGTTTACCCTTGCCCGGCAGTGTGGCCTTGAAATCAAAGGTGGTGACATCAATGATCACGTCCTTCGGAATGCCTGCACTGATCTCCTGCAACAACCGCAGAGCTCCACTGCCCTGGCTGGCCATTTGAAATTCCATAATGGCGTTACGACGCTCCATAACACCAAGGCGTAGCCGATCTTCCGCATCCTTGCGCATGCTATTAAAGTTGGCTGGGCGCACTTTGTATTTCTTTTTCATGTCCGGCATGGAGGTCAGGAATTCTTTCATATACAGGTCCTGCACCTCATTGATTTGTTTCGAGTAGAAATAGTGCTTAAAGACATAACTTACCAACAGAAGCGTGATGGCGATGGCCACCACCCGAAACGCAGCCGTTGCCCCCTTCATAATGGACTCGTAGTCCTGCACGTAGGCAAACTCGTCGCGCCGCAGGTTGATCTGCGAATGCTTTTTGATATTGGTGACCGCGCGAAGTCCGATCGCAAGACTTTGGGGCATGATTTCTTTGACGTCCGTCAGGCCCGGCCCGATTTTCAGTGACGTGCGTTCAAGGTTCATCTTCTCAGCATTGACTTCCAGCTGTTCACTCAAAAACTTTTCGAGGTTCAGCATTTTCGAGGTTCCCCCCGATATGATCACCTTGTCGATGGGCTCGTTATCCCAGGTTTTGTAGGAATAGAATGTCCGCCCTAACTCTTTCACAATGGCATTGGAAGCCAGGGTCATGCGTTCCGCAATTTTGCGGTCACGGGCATCCAGGCCCTCTCCCATATCCTCCTGACAGAAGACCCGTCCCAATGCATGTTTGATGCGCTGGGCTTCGTGGTAATCCGTTTCCAGGTCGCGGGCTAAAAACTCGGTGATGTATCGCCCACCGAGGTTGATGGAGCGGAACATCCGCAACACCCCTTCCCGCACGATACAGACGGCGGTTTTTTCGTGCCCGATATCCACCAGAGCCACACACTTGTTGTTCTCCAGGTTCATAAAGGCACTGAGGTTGTAAAATGCGAGGCTGTCGATATCCACCAGCTTGGGGTCGATCTGAATTCTTTTGAGCAGGTCCAGAAAGTTTTTGAGAAAGGCCTTGCGGGTCATGACCGCCAAGGCCAGAGTCTTGCCACCAATGGTTCCCAGCACCTGATGATCAATAATCATGTCGTCCATGTTGAAGGGGACAAAATCTTCCAGCTCAGCGATGATGGACGCATCGATTTTGCGGGGATCCGAAAAGTTAAAAGACAAAACACGGCTGGAGATAAACTGCCCCGGCATGGCGGTGATGATGCGATCCGCATCCAAACGGTTTTCCGCAAATAACTGTTCCATGCAGGTGGGCACAACAGCGTCCAACGGCACATTGTCGAGCCGCGGGATGACCGTCTCATAAAAGTTGGTAATTTCGTAGGACTTAAAGGTATTGATAATCTCAATCGCTTTAATGGAATAACTGCCGATGTCGAGACCAATGACTTTTTGCATGGGAAAGTTTTCTCACGATTGTGGAGCTATAGAATCATTTTATAACATTTTCCACTGAAGGTATTTATAAGTGCCCTTGAATCCATTCTTTTCGTCCGTCTGGTCTGGCATTCGCCGGTTCAGGATGGCTTCAACCCGCCGGGTCTGCCCCCCAACCTCACCGGAGACCGTAACGCGGTATAGATCCGAGCGAAATGTGAATAGTTTGGCTTTTTCTTTATCCCGCTCACAAAAAACATCCGTCAGCACCTTTTCCAGGCCGGCGTTACTGTCGATGACGTCGGGGGTCTTGTCACCATAGGGGAAATAGAGCGCCGACCGTTCGGCGCAGGACACATTAGACTCGGGCAGCAGACAGCCGAGAATTTCCCGGGAGGCGGTATTGAGGTTAATCCGGGGTTTGTCATCTTTGTTGGTTTGCAGGGGGTAAAGAGTCAGGTAACGGGAAAAAATACGATGCATATCGTCATCCCAACCTTCGATTGTTTTTAACTCATCCAAACTGTCGAGGGGGGCGTTTTTGGGAGAAACCTTGGTTTCCCGTCGGACGTAAGGATCATTTTCCGAACCATTATTGGATCCCTGCTCCACGGCAGTGTCTTCATCGACCCAGTCTTTGATGTTGGCGGCAACCTCAAGAGGTTTGCGTTTTTTCTTGTCCAGGAAGGCTTTTTCCGCCGGACAGCTCATAAGGGCCCTTAGCATGGTCAGGCATTCATCCGCCCGTCCCTTGGCGCAGGAATTCACATTGATTCGCTGGGACTCATCCTCAACGTTGACAGTAAACTCGCCGTCAAAGAGTTTCAATTCGTCAAGAACCTTGCTGTCGCTGATCTTACTCAAATCAAACTGTTCCTGGAATTCGGTCACCATCTCCATGGTGGCACCACCAATAGGCAAGCCATTGAGAACACTCCAGACGTCATCCCGTCCATCGGACGGTAAGGTCTTATTGCCGGACATCTGGTACTTGAACAGGTCGATACCCCAGTCAGCAATGATCATAAGCTGCGCCAGATTGATGCCGGACTTGGCCATATATTCCGCTTTGATCTTATCCCGCTGTGACGCCGCCAATTGCAGGCTCACCGTCGAGTTAACAATCATATCCGAGGTGAAGATCAGCATCATGGCGATGACCAGAATGGCCAGAATCATGGCCACACCCCGCTCCTTACCAGGCTTTTCCCCCTGCGTTCCTGTCGGAACGGGAAACCCCCAGTAGAACGACGTTTTTTTGGGTTTGCTCGCCATCTTCCACCTAACCTCAGAAATACTTGATGGTTCGGGACCGTTCTTTGATTTCCTTCATGCCAAAGGCCTGGGCCAGATACACCACAGTCCCCACCTGCGCCGTCAGGGCTTTTTCCATATTGTCCTGACCCGTCATATCCTCATCCACCGCTTCGATTTCCACTTTTACCATCTGGGGTAACGTATTCCGCCAATCCGAGCGGTCAGTATCCCACTGATCCTTTTCCCAGCGATCCCCATTCCATGGAATCACCCGGAAGGCTTTGATGTCCTTAGCCAGCACCTCCATCGGTGGGTCATCCTTAAAGCTATCTGGCAACACCTTGCTTTCACCCCGCAGCAGATTGTAGTGACCAGGAGCATCCCGGTCCTCTTCGATGCGGTAAACCACATAAGTCTGATCGCTCTCACCCGCATTGGACAGACGGGGCTGCCGGGTCAGGGTGGTCAGTGCCAGTTCCGAATTGTCGCCCTTCAGGGAAATCCGAAACACCGTTTTGGTGGCCCGCCCCACATAATTGTATTCCTGCCGCAGGGTGCTGATGATAAAAGCATGTTCAATGTCATTGGTAACCTTTTGCATCACCATCGATAGGCGATGGGTGGTCTCCGCCTGCTGCGATAGAGTCCCTCGCATCTCAATCGTGCCACGCAGTAACCCGGTGGTGGCCACACTGAGGGTCAGCAATATGCTGAGGGCCAGGATCACCTCCAGCAGCGTGAATCCCCGTTCGTTTCGTCTGATTGTAAGTCGGTCGCTCATTATCCATTCCTAGGGTGTGGATTCACCATTGGGATTACCACCCTGACCTTGTGCTCCCTGTCCCTGTGCTCCTTGTCCCTGTCCCTGTGCTCCCTGACCCTGTGCTCCCTGACCGCCAGGATTGTTGTTTTTTGGTCCCCCAGCGGACGCGCGTGTCAGAGCTTCGGCCGAGGCCTTCATCGTAAGAAGTTTTTCATCCAACTTGCGCTGATTCGCCAAAAGGTAGGTGAGAGTCACACTGTTTTGCTTGGCCCCTTCGGGCCAGGTGACCTCCACATGGGCGATCTTGATGATATGATCCCCAAAAATCTGCTTCATAAGGTCTTTAACCATGGGATCGCCATCGCTGGACTCTTTTTTTGACTCCGATGAATCCTCTCCCTCCTCCTCACCGCCGGGGCTGCCCCCTGCCAGCAGATCCAGCACCGGGAACTTCCATTCTTTGATGGAAAGATTGTATTTAAACCGTGGATCCACGGTTGGGTCCTCAAACACCTTGTCCTTTTCGTCGGTTTCCAGCTCCTTCAATTCCTGCGTGCTGGCATGATACTCAACCTGCGCCATAATACGCTTGGCCAGCCAGATACCCTGGGTGACATTTCGGGAATATCCGGAAAAATAAACGATGTTGCCCTGAGCCCCCAGCACCTGCATCATCACCGTGGTGATGAGGGAAATGGCGATCACGGTTTCCAGAAGGGTAAAACTCAATTCACCTTTTTTACCAGAAGGAAGATCCTCAGGGTGGCTTCTAAGTCTTTCCATCGTGCACCTCCGGCTCCTGGTATCCCGAGGTAACTTCGGCGGTCCCCTGGTAAGGGTTGGTCACCACCGTAAAGGGGGGCTCCTTTTCGTCGATATCCATCTCCCCCTTGCGATAGGCCACATGGATGACCGCCTTTTCCACATAACCGCTGGGAAAAAAATAGAGAAACCCATGGCCATTGGCCCCCAGGGCCTCCAGGGTTTGTTTTTCCTTATGGTGTTCCGCCTTGATATCCATGAATAACAGACTGGGACCTATGGTGCGACGGCTCCACTCGGAGCTTTCCACTGCTTCCCATTTGGGGGGAGCCAACGCGTCTTTGGCGGCCACAACCGGAGATGTGGGTTTAACGACACGCTCGTTGACGCTGTCCTCGATTTCCTGACCAGCCAGCGTTTCATATTCCTTGAATTCCTCTTCAAAGGCTTCAATGGCTTCCTTTTGCTCTTCGGGCGAAGGATCGCGATCCAATTGGCTGTCCCCCAGCGTGAAATCCTCACGATCAGTGGTTTCCAGCCAATATTCTCCGGATGCCAGATGAAAAACCATGCGGTACGGTCGCCGATAGAGCACCGCCATATCGTAGGCGCTCCGGATGTCTGCCGCCAGAGTTCCCATTTTGCTGGCAACTTCCGTCCCGGTCTTAATATTGAGTTGCGGCATGGCCACGGAATAAATCACCGCCATCAGAGCCACAACCAGAATGATTTCGATCAAAGTCATCCCCGACTCACCAGAGTCTCGCCGATAAGCTCTGAAGCTCCGGGTCAGCGGGATTGAACCTTTGCCCAACGTCATGGATCATCCTAAACAAAGCAAAAAAGGGCCACAATGAGCCCTTTTAGATATGACTTCGGCGACTGACCGCAGCCTTTCCCATCCAAGTCCGGCTAGGCCGACCTCACGGGGTTGCGGTTTCTTTCGCCGGACCATCTTCCGCCGGATAAGTAACGTCGTCAGCAGTGCCCATCTGCTGATCAATACCACCGGACTTGATCTTAAACGTGCGTCCATCCGACTCATATTCGAACTTCTGTCCCCAGGCGTCATTCAGTTTTTTGGCTTCGGTATAGGGCCCACGCCAGCGGGATGCACCGGACGGTGCCGTCACCAGCGCATCCAACCCCTGATCGGTGGTGGGATAGGTATAATTGTGAACTTTGTACATCTGCAGATTGGTATCGAGCTGCTGCATGGCCAGTCGGGACGCATCCTCCAGAGCGGTGTCCTGGCGACCGGTGAGGTTGGTGATCACGATCGCCATCAGGGTACCCATCAGAGCGATAACGATGATGATTTCAATCAGCGACATACCACGCTGGGAGGATTCAGGACCCGCAACAAAAGGACGTTTTAACCAGGAATTCAAGCGTTTCATTTTCATTTTCCACTCCCTAAAAATCAATCTAGCATTATTCTAACGCAGCTGGTTCATCACGGAAAGCATCGGCAGCATCATGGCCGCAATGACCACACCTGCGATCCCGAACATGACGATCATCATGAGGGGTTCGATCAAAGATATCATAGTTTCAATCTTTCGTTCCACTTCTGCGTCATAGGCATTGGAAACATGGACCAGCATCTCCTCCAGCTGTCCGGTCTTTTCCCCCGTGGCGATCATATGCACAACCAGACCGGGAAAACGGCCGCTACGGTCGATGCAGGCTGCCAGGCTTTTTCCCTCCTGCACCTCGATCTTGGCTTGCTCCAGCACTTCCGCGATGATGGTATTGGTCACCACGTTTTTAGTGATATCCAATGCCTGGATAATAGGCACACCACTAGCCAACAGGGTGGACAGGGTTTTCGTGAACCGGGAAATGCTGGATCGCATAAAAATGCCCCCAAAAAGAGGCAACCGCAGCAGAATCTCATCAAACTTCCGGCGGCCCGCAGTCGAGGCCACCCACCGGCGAAACCACAGAACCCCAAGCACCGTCAAAGCTGCAAAAAAGTACCAGTATTTTTGCAGACTCTCTGAAATATTGATCAACACGGCCGTATACCACGGCAGAGTGACCTTGAGATTTTCAAATACCTTTTGCAGACTGGGTACGACGGAGACAAACAGGTATCCCACCAGAGCCGATGACGAGACGATCATGATAGCGGGGTAAGTCACAGCGCTGGTGATCTGCCCCCGTACTTTCACCTGGTACTCCAGAAAGTCTGCCAATCGCACCAGAACAGTCCCCAAGGTACCCGAAGATTCACCCGCCCGAACCATGTTGACGTAGAGCCGGTTAAACACGCCCGGATAGTGGGAGGAGGCATCCGCTAGAGATTTCCCCTCAGATACCTCGTCCTTGACCGCTGCAAGAGTATTGCGCAGGACGGGATTTTCCACTTGCGATACCAGTGCCCGGAGGGATTCATCCAAGGGGACGTGAGCTTCCTGCAGGGTGGCAAACTGCCGCACCATGACCGATAGTTCCCCGATGGTGACTTTCGGCGTAAACAAACTTTTGGCGGCTTTCGCAGAGGTTTCCGCAACCTCTTCTTTGATTTCCGCCACCACGATCTTTTGTTTTTGTTTGAGCTTCTGCCGCGCCGACCGTTCGGAATCCGCTTCCACCTTGCCCTTACGGGCGGCGCCGGTCTGAACGTCATACCCTTTATAGGCATATAATGGCATGGGTTAGGATCCCTTTTCCACGACGGTATCCAGGTCGGATGCTGCGTCCATTTCTTCGGTTTGGGTCTTACGCAACGCTTCTTCCAGCGACGTTTCTCCCTTAAGGACTTTTTGAATGGCAGCATCCCTCAGGGTCACCATACCCTTTTCCACCGCCAGCTTTTTGATGGCCTTGGCGTCCTGATTCACCAGTATCAAGCCACGAATATCATCGTCAAAGACCAATAGTTCGTATACACCCATCCGTCCCAGGTACCCAAGGCCGACGCACTTGTCGCAGCCGGCCCCTGGACGGAAAATCTTACGACCCGCCAGCTGTTGCCGGTTGATCCCCATCAGGTGCAATTCCGCTTCTCCCGGATCAAAGCCCTCCCGGCAATGAGTACACAGGCGGCGCAAAAGCCGGGTGGCGGCAATACCGAGAACCGCAGACGACAGCTGAAATGGTTGAATACCAAAGTCCATCAAACGGGTCACCGTGGTAGCGGTATCGTTGGTGTGAAGGGTCGACAGCACCAAGTGACCAGTGATCGATGCCTGGACCGCAATCCGCGCGGTTTCCGCATCCCGGATCTCACCGATCATGATGACGTCGGGGTCCTGCCGCAGGATCGCCCGCAGGCCGGAGGCAAAGGTCATGCCGACCTTATCCTTGACCTCGATCTGGCCCACCCCCTGCACCTGGTATTCCACCGGATCCTCAATGGTCAAGATATTGATATCCGGTGTGTTGATATGCATCAGGGAGGCATAGAGAAGGGTACTTTTACCGGAACCGGTGGGACCGGTGACCAGTATGATGCCGTGTTTTTGCTCACACAGCCGACCAAACTGCTCGTAGACGCTGTCTTCCAAGCCCATCTGATCCAGACGCTTGCCACCAGCGGATTTGTCCAAAAGACGCATGACGATCCGCTCGCCGTGGGCTACCGGCAATACCGACAGACGCACATCGATGTCCTTACCCGCAACTTTAATAGCGATACGGCCGTCCTGCGGCACCCGTTTTTCCGCAATATTGAGTTTACCGATGATCTTGATACGGGACGCCAGCGAGCCGGCGTGGCGTTTGGGCACCGAGGTTTTATCCTGGAGCATGCCGTCGATGCGAAATCGCACCAGCACTTCGTTTTCAAATGGTTCGATGTGAATATCCGAGGCCCGCTCCTTCACCGCTCGCGCCAGTAGACTGTTCACCAATCGGATGATAGGTTTTTCATCATCCGACGACTCCAAAAGGTCGCGGGTTTCATCAAGATCCTGGTCCTCACCCATTTCCGGAACGTTCAGCTCATCAATAACCTTTTGGGAGGCATCGTTGGCCCGCTCAAATACCGTATTGATGCTGCCTTCAATGACAGCCGGGGGGCTGACGATCATGTTGATATTGGTGGAAAGGATCAAACGCAGGTCATCGATGGGGAAAATATTAAGAGGATCGGCCACCGCCACCGTGACGTTAAAATCATCCCGTGCGATAGGCAGAACCTTGTTGTCACGGCAGAACTGAATGGGAGTACTGTCCACAAGCGCCGGATCGATATCATTGGTGGGCAGGCGGTCGTAATAAGGCAGGTCAAGCTGCTTGGCCAGAGTGCGCAGCATATCCTCCTGGCTGACATATTCCTTATCCACCAGCAGTTCGCCAATTTTTCTATTACCACCGCTTTCCCTCTGTTCCTCCAGAACCTCCTGCAGCTGGGATTCGGAGATTGTCTGGTTTTCCACCAGCAGTTGGCCGAGGGTCTTATGCTCAAGACTGCGAAAGTCCACGGTGGGCAAGCGGGTCCACTGGGGACGATCTCCCTGATCCGAACGCCGTCGCGTCGGGAGTCCCGACTGTCCGCCGCCTTTTCCTTCTTGCTCACTCATAAGTCGTCCCGTATCTGGATTCTGCTGCAAAAGGTCGATCTCTGTGTTACTTCGTCAGAAAAAAATGCTCATGTATGTTGAATACACTGCGCTT
>JAKQGS010000127.1 GCA_029556045.1 Pseudomonadota bacterium
AAAAAGCGGTAGCCTGTGGCATTGAAATTCAGCGGGAAAACATGCCAAAGATAATTCTCGCGGCTGAGCGCGGCGAGCCGGTTTATCCATTGCGTATCGGCATCAATACATCGTCGGTATTTTTGGGTAACATCGGATCGGAGCGACGCATCGACCTGACCGTGGTTGGGAATGGCGTGAATTTTGCCAAACGACTTGAAAGCGGATGCGAAACTCATTCCGTGATGATGAGTGAAACAACCAAAGAACTGATTGATTCTCAGGGCATGCTCAAGGAAGGGTTGCGAAAGAAATACATTGAAATCAAACACCATTCCGAGATGGTTGTTGCCTATGAATTTGATCCATTCATTAACGAGCCGGAACTGCGTTCGCAGGCAGTCCAGGCCCATCGGTCCAGTGCTCATCTGGCGAGGGTGGAAAAACGTTGGGATATCGCGCGACCGGACGATATGCTGGTGACTACCAATATCGGTACCGGTTCCGTCATTAACTTTTCACAGACCGGGTTGCGCATTACTCTGCCCACTCTCATTGTAAAAGGAGCCATTCTGCAAATGACTCTGGACTCGGCGGATGGTAAATTAAAACCGATGCTAGAGGAAAGTGGCATAGGCACCATCGATGTCGATGTGCGGTGGGGCTATGGTGAAGGGGACAAGTACATTCACGGCGTTCGATTCCGCCAGATGCCACCGGAACGCAAAAAACGAATTTTGGGGTGTTTGAAGAAGTATGCTGTTGTGTCTGAAAACTCCGAATTCCCTGATGACGATTTTCATAGTGATATGGGGGCCGCTTAAATCTTCGTTATGGGCCTTTCGACACATTGACCGCAACCGGTTTATCCCACATATTTTGGTAGTCCTCCTGATGTTTCTTGTTCCCCAGCAACTTTGGTCCTGTCCGGCACAGATATTTCTCGATGCTGCCCTGCTCAAGGGAGAGGCGGTTGCCCGTTCATCGCTCAACCTCTACCAGTACTCTCCTTCCACAGCGGTGGCACCAGCCTCCTGGCAGCGTCTTCCTCTCCAAGTGGATCCTCTCTCCGAAGACGGAAAACTTTTGTTTTTTCCGGATGAGAACTGGCGAAAGCAAGGATTGACGCCCATGGACCGGCTGGCCTTTGGTATCGACCGCTGGGGCAATCGCTGGTCCAACCGGAAGGACCCACCCTGTCCGGGGGCGCAAAAAGTGTGGGAACTCACCTATGCGGGAGGCCAAGACTCTTATCTTTATCTGGCCAGTTGCCCGGAGGAATCAACAAATCATATAATGAACCCCGTACAGCGGGACGCTCAAGCGGGTCAGGTGTTTTCAGACCTTTATCGTTACCGTCACGATCCCCGCAACCAGCTGCTTTTCGAAAAGATAGAGCTGCGTCAATCCGGGCGGGGGGATCTTCTGTTGGGTTTCGATGCGGACCAGTTTATCCGTGCCGACGTCAAAAACTTTTTCACCATGACATTTGATGCGGACAATGTGGAGGCACGGCTCGAACATGAACGAACCGGGGCGATGGGAATGATGAGTGATCTGAGTTTTTTTCTCCGCATCATGTTTTTCAAAATCAATCTTCACCTGGCTCCGGAAATTCATTTTTTTCCCGATGCCATCTATATGCCCATGGTGGTGTATCTGCCAGTTGATGCTCCCAAGCATCTGCACCCCGGCAGCGGTCTTTATTATACCTGGAAAACAACCTCCGACGTTCGTTGGGACCTTTCGCAATCCGACATTCCTCTGTTGGATCCCCTTCATGTGAAAGATATGCAGAAAGTCCGTCAGGTGGGGCTTTCTTTTTGCCGCGGTGACCGCTGCGAATATTCGCTGGTGGGGGACGTGCCGGGTGAGGGTAGTTTTGTCATCCTGTTCCGCTTGCCGCGGGAGATGGTAGCCCGCGGTTTCTATCCGCGGTATTTCCAGGACGCCGTCGCCACAACCCAAGCTCTGGAGTGGGAGGTTTCGTCCAAATCCAGTACTGGCCGGAACGGTCTATTCTTTGAGAGTTCCGGACTGGCGAAAGGTGGACACAACTGGGATTTTTGGATTAGATTTGGCAAATCACGCGATGAAGTCATGCAATTATGCCGTCGCGAAGTTAAAATCACCCGGTCGATGGAGTTTCGTCCGCTTCGGCCTTAATTTATGGGGTATTCCCTTGTTGATGCAGTTTCTCCGTCTTCTCTTTCATCTGGCTCCCATTGGGGCGTTTGCCCTGCATCGTCCTTACCTGGGTGTTGCCCTGGTGTTGCTGGTTCTTCTCTGTTACGTCAAGATCCAGAAGTTTGACGCTGAATTACGCCATATCGAGCAAAATGGCGGCAAAGGGAGCGCTCAGTATCTGGATTTACTCAAAGTACGGCAGCGATGGCATCAGGTAACTTTTTTACGAGGTGAAGCATGAAAAAAACGCTAAGAATTGCCGTGACTGGATTGCTGTTGGTTTCTTTGGCTCATGCTTCCGCCGCTTTGGGGGAAGAAGAGGCCACGGATATCCCGAGTGAACCCGTTGGGCAGGAGCCAGCGTCCCCGACACCCCCTGTGGATACTCCCAAGAGTGAGGAGTCCGCGGACGAACCTGCCGTGCAAGTGGAGGAGAAGTCATCGCGGTCGGACAACCTTATCGATCGCAGTGGTGGCGAATTGCTGGGGGGAGTCGGACTCGCGACCCGCTACAGCACCCTTTTTGACCGTCGGACAACGGAGTACGGCATCCGGGGCTTTTTATCCTTTCATCAGTGGGCCATCGGCATTGCCGGCTATCGCACTGGATCCGAACGTCGGGCTCCTGAACCCTACCGGGACTTCCACATGGAAGTCGATACCCGGGCCCTCTATGTGGAATATCTTTTCCATCCTGATCGTATCGTCCACTTCAACGTTTCGCTGGCCGCAGGCAACGGGGCCATCAGCTACCGTGATGCCAATGACAACGATAACCGGATCGAAGTTAAAAGCGACTTTTACACCTTTTATGAACCAGAATTGGCGGTGGAGATGAACTTTGCCTCATACATACGGGCTTGGGTCGGTGTCGCTCATCAGTTTGTTCAGGGGGTTGGTATCGCGGGTCTGAAGGATGACGATATTGAGCGCACGCTTGTGCAGATTGGCATTAAAATCGGTCAATTTTGATTGAGTGTCCGCCCCGAAGTACAAAGACCAGGATGACGTCTTTGGACGGACACTCATTCAAGTGATTAAAGCTGCGACGCCACGAACTTCCAGTTCACCATACTCCAGAAGTTTTCCACGTATTTGGGTCGTGCGTTGCGGTAGTCGATGTAATAGGCATGCTCCCACACATCACAGGTCAGCAGGGGTTTTTGTCCTTTGGTCATGGGATTGCCGGCATTGCTGGTTTGCTCGATGGCCAGGGTTCCATCCGCATTTTTAACCAGCCAAGCCCATCCTGAGCCAAACTGCCCCACAGCGGCGGCGGAAAATTTCTCTTTAAAGGCTGCGAATGAACCCCAGGTTTTGGTGATCATGTCAGCAAGAGCGCCGGTCGGTTCACCGCCAGCATTGGGGCCGAGGCAATTCCAGTAAAAGGTGTGATTCCATACCTGCGCCGCATTGTTAAAGATGGCGCCGTCGGTCGTTTTGATCAGGGTTTCCAGAGTGGCTTCAGCCTTGGGGGTGCCTTCCACCAGCTTGTTGAGATTGGTCACATAGGCTTGGTGATGTTTGCCATAGTGAAACTCCAGGGTCTCTGGGGTCAGAAAAGGTTTCAGAGCGTCCATTGCGTATGGGAGATCAGGAAGTTTAAAGGCCATGCGGTTTCCCTCCAAATTTGTCATTAAGTGATGTTTCTTGGTATCCTGAATCATTCGTGAAGTCAATGAATGAGGCCATTTACGCGGCCTATTGGGGAAATCGGCATGATTCAGCAGGATCTCGGACAAAAATCTCACCCAAGTTGGGGTAACGAATCGATTGGAATTAAACACCTCCACATGATTCCTGACGCGGATGCGGCGGCCATTTCCGATGGAGCCTTGGTGTTACGGCAGGGCATGGTTCAGGATGCCGGAACAACAGCTGCGATGGCATCCCGCTATCCTTCGATGCGATGGCTGGACGGCACGGGATTTTTGGTCTGCCCCGGATTTATCAACAGTCACACCCATGTGTCCATGTCGTTTTTCCGCGGTCGCGGTCATAGTTATCAGGTGAAGCCGGGATCCGGACAAACCACCATGATCGAAGATTTCTTTTTTCCGATCGAGAAGAGCCTGACTCCAGCGGACACCGGACCTCTCGCTTATTCCGACCTGGTGGACGGCATCAAATCCGGGGTCACGTCTTTTGTGGACGCCTATTTTTTTATGGATGGAGTGGCCCGGGGAATGCAGCGGCTGGGGGTGCGAGGATTCGTGGGTGAGCATATCGCCGACCTGGGTGGGCCACATGCCGCTGGTAAGGACTATTGGGATAGGATTCGTCCCAAAATCGACAGATGGAGTTGGGATGAGCGTATTAAACCGGTCATTTATGCCCACGCAGCTGATACGGTTTCATCTCCTCTGTTAAGGGAGCTGGGGGAGTTTTCCCGCCAGAGATCCCTTCCCTTTCATATGCATCTCTCGCAAACCTCAGGCGAGCGTTCGCGGGTCATGCAGCGAGAATCCCTGACGCCGGTCCAATATGCCAGCCAGTGCGGTGTCCTCACTGATCGTTCCCTGGTGGTGCATCTGGTCAGTGTCGATGATGCTGATATCCGCATTTTAAAGGACTCCGGTGTAGCCATGGGCTATTGCCCGGCATCGGAAATCATCTACGAACGATTGCCGCCCATCGCTAAAATTCAAAAGGCCGGAATTCCCATCGCTCTGGGAACCGATTGTGCGGCTTCCTGCGACAGTGCTGATCTGATGGCGGAGCTTCGTCTGGCGGCGATCCTCGGCAAACAGGCCGGCTGGAGCCGCGAGGATTTGCAGCCATCGGCGCTCTTGAAAATGGTGTGGTCTCACCCGGCACGAGTCCTGGGGGAACCACAATTGGGGCATCTGCATCCGGGAGCCAAAGCCGATTGCGTTTTCATGGCCATGGATATCGGCGTGCAGCCTCAGGACACGATCAAAACGAATCTGATCTATTCCCTGCGTTCCCGTCATGTGCGTCATGTGATGGTGGCGGGGGAGTGGGTTCTGTGGGATCAAAAGCTGGTGAAAGTTTCGGAAGCTGATTTAACCGAAGAATATACTGCAGCGGTTGACCGCATCAAATTCCCCTAAAATAGATTCTGCTGCAATAGGCCGATCTCGGCGTTATTTCGTCAGGAAAAAATGCTCATGTATGTTGAATACACTGCGCTTTTTTTCTTCCTCATGCCTTGACCTCGACCTTTTTCAACAGAATCTAAAATAACACATCGAAGACAGCCTTCTCGGCGATATTTTTTGAGATCTCCTGGAAACGGGCCTGCAAGGCTTCGTCGTACACCAGATAACCGGCTTTAGGATCGGTATTGGTGCCGCGGATACTCTTGAATTGCGTGGAGGCATTGTAGGCTTTGGATTTGATCAGCTTCTGGGTATGGAGGTTCCACACCTCC
The DNA here is from genome assembly GCA_029556045.1 of Pseudomonadota bacterium. The sequence goes on from JAKQGS010000127.1 coordinate 5,561, forward strand.
ACGGTCACGGTGTATTGCAGGGCTTCCACCGTGGTATAGCGCCCGGCTTTGCTGATATCAGAATAGTCCCGGTATTCGGTGGGTTCGTCCACATCCGGAATTTCAGGATCTTTGGCGCGGTTATCCCGTTGCGCCGGAGTTCCCGTGGGGACAACCTTGGCTTTGGTGATATGGGCCCGTAACAGAGCGTCCGCATCCGCCTGTGAGGTCAGCCGCAGTTTACCATTCTGGGCAATGGCCTTCTGCAGGGCATCCCAAAGCAACTGGTGGGGAATGACCTCACGGCTGGTGTCATAGACCGCTTCCACGGCAATGGAACGGATACCCTCAGGTGGTTGCATCGCTTTGTTGGTAAATCGGTAAGCACAACCACTAATCGCAAGCATCGCCGCGATCAAGACCATGGTGCGTTGGAATCCGGGTTTTGCAACCCCGGTGAATTTAGCTAAAATGAATGAAAGTCCGTATCCCATCGTTGCTTCTTTTCACTGTGAGGGAGATTCCCATGTATACCATGGATAGTGACAAACTGCCACGCAAGCCCCTCATCAAGTCCAATGCCAGTGCAACGCAGGAGCTGCTGGACTGGGTGGCAGCCAATGACTACCAGCACTACGTCGATTGTGACGGACTGGTCTGGAATATGGGGATTCACAGCCAGATCTATCCCGACCTCCAAAATCCCCATGGGCAGCTGTGGCGGATGGAATACACGTTGTCCACCAGCCTGAATCGGGAAAAAATCCAGGCGATCAACCTATTAAATCCAGAAAAAGATAAACGATTATTGGATCTTATCGGTGAAGGTGTGATTCCTCTCGCCATGAAACCCCAGACTTTGGAGGCTCCCCATCTGGATGGCGCCCGGGCCCGGCTTGCGGAAGAAGTGAAAAAGGTTAGGAAAAACATTAAGATGCCAGTGATGCGTCAGATCAAACTGGATCTGATTCACCGTTGGATCGAGGACCAGCAGGCGTTTGGCATGCCACGCCCCCTCAAATAGAGGGCCGATTCCAGCGGGAAAACCCTTGCCCGATCCCATGAATTTCGCTAACGTTCTCCGATTTATTGCGTGAGGAAAACCATCCTTAACCAATTTTCGGGGGAAAATAAATCTATGGATTTTATTCCAGAGTATATCGACAACGCCGTCGTGCTGAATGCTGTGGAAATCTGTAATCACGGCATCGATTGCCGGCTTTGCCCGGATGTCGCCATCAGCGTTCATAACTGGCTGGTGAGTACGGATATGAGCTATCTGATCGTGGATTTTCAGGACGAAAAAGAAGTCTGTTCGACCATCCTGATTGAAATCCTGCAGCTGCGCAAACGTCTCCGCTTCCCCTTTATCTTTGCCGGTCTGATGGAACGCGCTAAAACCGTGCTGGCATCCTACGCATACAACGACCACCCGTTTTTTGTGACACCGGAAGAAGCGGTGAAATATCTCAGGACAAAATTTCCCGAATTGGTGGCTAATGCGGATGCCAACGCCGTAAAATTTGGTGAACCCATTCCCTGCGTTCGCAATCGTCAGAGCCGTGGCGAGGGCGATGTGGAGACGGAAGAAGCAGCAGTATTGTAAGTCCATTCAAAATAATAAAAAAAGCGGACCGGCAACGGTCCTTTTTTTATGGGATTTGGATACCCCTCGCCTTAGAAATTTTGTCCCTACATTTTTTTAAATCGGTAAATGGAATACTGAGTTGTATTACCGGTACGATCTAATCGAAGAGCGCGAGCCCAATTGAAGGTCTTTCCATCAGTGATCGCTCATCCTTCATATGACGGGACGCTACCCCCGTCTTAGTCACCGACAGCCGATCCCAGATCGTGATGCCGTCGGTGAAGTCCACAGGACCGATCTTCGCTACCTGCCTTTGGCCCAAATCAATAAGTTACAGCGTCCATAGAAAAAACGCGTTTGGGATTCTTTGGACCGTGGAATCGCTTGATTAGCCAAGTTAAGATTCGTACAATGAAAATCAGGATGAAGAGTCCTGATTTTCATAAAGGTTGATTAAGTGATTGAAAATAATAAGATAATTCCGAGGGAAAAGCATCTTTTAGACCTGAATATGCTTTTAAAAGGCAGCCCGGCAGTGGGAATTTTGGGACCACGGCAGGTGGGAAAGTCTACCCTATCGAAACAGATTGGATGTGATCATTTTTTTGATTTGGAAAATCCGAGGGACCTGGCGAGACTAGA
>JAKQGS010000131.1 GCA_029556045.1 Pseudomonadota bacterium
TTTGGATACCTGCATCAGGTTCATGGTGCCGATACCAAGGCTGGATTCCAGTTCTGAGGATGGTACCCGCAGCACCACCGAAAGGCATTCTCCCGCCTGGCGATCGACGCAAAAGGGTGCGGCTTCAGCGAGAGGTTGAGGACTGATGGTAGGAGCTTCGTCCCGTGGTTCGTCAACCGGTGTGACAGGTTCCTCAGTAGGCTGTTCCTGCAAGGGACTTTCAATGGTGGGCGTCTCGTCTGCGGCAGGTTCCGGTGTTTGCTCGCCCCCAAGGGTTTCGTCGACTCCCGGTTCTTCGCTGGCTGGCTTTTCGTTAAGTTCATTTGTGGAACCGGCGGTGACTTCTTTGCGATCCGCGTCCGTAACAGTGGTGGCGGGTACAGTCAATGACGCCAGATCGAGAGGTTTGCGGGCGGGGTGCCGATCCGATTTCTTCGAATTTTCGCCACATGCGGCAATCGTCAGAATGCTGGTCAAGATCCCCAGCGGCAAGAGTCTGGTCATGGTCTTCTGCATAGCGGCCCCCCCTGATATGTGATCCCCAGTCAGGAGATCCGTTTTGTGATGGGCCGTGCATACCTGAGCATGAGACTTATGTAAATGTCATTGAGTGAATTTCAATTTTACGAAAGATTTTAATATTTAATACCCGTTATAATATTAAGAATCACAAAATCATATTAAAAGGGATTTTAAAGAACCCCCGTGCGAACGGGTGTGTAACTTGACAGTCATCGTGCGACAATCTGGCGGCGTTCATCCTTCGGGCAGGAGATATTCCGAAAAATTAATAAGGTCTGAATTATCGCATCGCTATTAAACTCATGCGCCAGTCTTGCCTGCGCAGTTTTGGGTATCAATATCATTCTGTGCGAAGTCAGCGGCACCTATAAAGCCATGATGACCTGGTCGGAAGGGGTGGGGCCTCTGTCCGGTAAAACACTTGTCGCAGTCATCGTTTGGGTGGTGGCCTGGTTTTTATTGAATATGAAAATGAAAGACCAGGAAGTCGATCAAGGAAAAATCTGGCAACTATCGCTGGCTCTAATAGTGGTCGGACTTCTGGGAACCTTTCCCCCGTTTTTTACGTTATTTGCCAGTCATTAGGCTCCTATCAACCGGGGCACCCATCTCAGACCCACGTAAATTCCTGCTTGGGACGAGCGAGCACTTTGACTTTAAAACAATTCACCCCGGTGCAAGAGATCGACAAAAACCGGTACCGGGTAAACCTCAAAACCGTCATAGGACAACACGTCACTTCCCTGATAGACGCCCATCATCCTCTTATGGGTTTCCCCGGCTGCACTCTTGAGGGCCCGACTTGGTCCTTCGAATTCCCGCTTCCATTTGGTGGCTTGCTTAACTTCGATCGACACGAATTCGGCAGGGCGATTGATGGTCTTTTTGCGTGTTTCAACAATGAAATCGATTTCTCCTCCGGAAGGGGAACCGTAATAGAATACTCCCTCCTTACCCCGTGAGACTTCCCGACGAATCAAAATTTCATTCAATATGAGAGTTTCAAACGCAAATCCCAGCCATAGACTATCTACATCCCCCTGATTTTGGCCGGCGGCGATTCGCGCCACTCCTGGATCAAACCAATAGAATTTGGGGTGTTCGACTTCCCGGACTTTAAAGCCAGGTCGATAGGCCACCAGACGTGTACCTAAAAGCGTTTCTTCCAGGATCTGATACCAGCTTTGGATGGTCGAGGCGCTTTTGCCGGCCTCGCGAGCCACGTTTTGAAAATTCAGGACCTGTGCATGAAAACGCCCGGACACCTCCAAAAAGCGGGCAAATTCATCCACCCTCCGCACCAACGCTTCCTCTCTTATTTCTTCTCTCAGATATGTCTCCACATAACTGATCAAAGTTTCTTCGGCTTCGGCTAGATTCATAACGACTCGCGGCAGAGTTCCCAGCATTGCAAGTTCCTGCAAAGGGACGCGATCAGCCAGTTCCTTAAGGCTAAACGGGAACATTTTGTAGGTGTGGGCTCTCCCCCCTAACAAATTAGCACCCGCCCGACGCAGTTTGCGGGCGCTGGAACCGGTCAGTACAAAATTGAGGGAGCGGGATTCGATCAAGCGATGAACTTCATCCAGCAGCTCCGGCAGTTTTTGTATCTCGTCGATGAACACCGTAGCATTGTCCGGTAGTGGTGCCGTCAGGGCTTCCAAATGTCCAGCATCTCGCTGCAGCTGTAGGAATTTTCGCTGGCTGAGGAGGTCGATTTCCAGATCGACATGAACGTTTTGCCGAACCCAAGTACTTTTACCAACCCCCCGCGGACCAAACAGGAAGTACGTGGCGGACGGAATGCGATATAGGCGTGATATAGACATAACTACAAATTAACACCGTTATTGTTGATTTGCAATACATTCCAACAACTTCACTGTTGAAAAGCGATTAAATAGTGTAAGTATCTAATATTATAAAGACATAATGCGGCATGCTTATGTGAGCCAGTATGTCCCCTTATTGGCGACTTACTGGATGTTTTGACGAGTATTGGAAGGTGAGGTGATTAAACAAGTTTTCCGACAAAATCAGGCACCAACATTCTCAGATTGGGTGCCTTAAGGGTTCACCATCTTGAGGCGATAGCCAACGCCGGCAGCGTTCTCAATCAAACTTCCAACTCCGGGCTGGGCGGCATCGAGCTTTTTGCGAAGCTGGCTGAAATAGACCCGGAGATAGTGGCCGTGCTCAACGGAATTGGGTCCCCAAATTTCTTTTAGAATGGTCCGATGGGGAACGATCTTTCCAGCATGACGAGCTAAGAGGCAAAGTAGGCCATACTCGGTGGCCGTTAATTTGATTTCCCGTTCTTCCACCATCACTTGATGTGACGAACGGTTAATCGCCAGCGATCCTGTTTTAAAGAGGGGGGCTTCACTATCCTCTTGGGTGCGACGAAATGCGACACGAATACGCGCTAACAACTCAGGAACGCCAAATGGTTTGGTAATATAGTCATCAGCACCTTGATCCAGCGCCGCAACCTTGTCTTCCTCTGCATCGCGAACCGTCAGAAAAATAACAGGAACTTTGGACCATTCGCGCAAACGAATCAGGACTTGAAGTCCGGATATATCCGACAGCCCGTGGTCCAAAAGGATTAAATCCGGTTTGAATTCGATGGATCGCTGAATGCCGTCGGCTCCGGAATGGGCAATTTCAACCTCAAATTGATGCGCTTCTAAACTGTGACGGATAAATCGGCAAACCGACACTTCATCATCGATGATAAGTATTCTTCTGCGAGTGGGCGGTCTCATTGCATAATCTCCTTCAAATCATCGGGAGGTGTTTTAACTGGAATATTAATGATGATTTCAGCGCCAGTTCCATCACCACGATTCTTGGCATGCACGCTGCCCCCATGAAGTTCAATGATGCTTTTGACGATTGATAAACCCAGACCTAACCCGCCGGATGGCGTGCCAGGTGCCCGATAGAACTTTTCAAATAGTCTATGCTCATCGCCGACCACGAGGCCGCGCCCCCGATCTTTGGTGCAAATTTTAATACACCTGTCCCCCCGAATAATTTCCACTTCAACTATAGTGCGAGGCGGGGAATAACGAACCGCGTTGAGAAAGATATTCGATAGAGCATGTTTCAATAGCCCAAAATCTCCGTCGACTAATATCCCGATATCACCCGTCGTTACGAATGGACGGCCTTCACACTCATCCGCGAGTTCTTCCCAGGATTCCTTAATTAAATCATCAATTTCAAACCATTCATGCTTTAATTGTAATGCGCCCTGCTCCAAGCGGGACATATCGAGAAGATTTTCAACCACCCGGTCGAGACGATGGGAGGCGCGAACCAATTCATCCACCAATCCATCGCGGGCATTGGCGTCATTAAATGTTTTCGTGTCTTTGAGAGCTGTCGCAGTGCCAATGATGGCTGTAATCGGCGTTCTCAATTCATGGGAAACCGAATTAAGCAGCGTTTTATGCAATTTTTCTGAAGCTTCCAAAAGCTGCGCCTTTTGGGCGGCACCGATGAAAATATTGCGTTCAATGGCCACTGCAACATGAGCCACTACGGTATCGACAAAGTTTTCTTGTTCAAAATTCCAAAAAGCCTGAGAGGGATCTGGATAAAAGATAAAAACACCGACGATCCCAGAATTGCCGATGAGAGGGAGGCATAAACAAGAAGATCCTGATAATGTTTGTGTAGACCAGCCAGCTCGCTTTTTATTCGTCACCACCCATTCTGCAACCGCGCGATCATTAGGGCTCAAAGGTGCGGCCAGGGGAATTTGTGATGGCAACTTGCCGTCAGTATCGATCAACCAGACATAAGCCCGTCCCCCTAATTGCCTCGTTACGGCGGAAGTTAACACCGTAAGGATATCTAAAGTGCTTTTGGCATCAGCGATGCGGTTGCCCAGCTCATAGAGATTTCGTGCGCGTCTTTCGCGGTTTTCAAGGATCTTTTCCTGTGTTCTGATCTTTGAGGTCAGGTATCCGGTAATGACGGCAACCAGGAAAAAAGATCCCAGCATCATCAAATCTTCTTGACGATGAATAGCAAACGTGAATTTGGGGGGTATGAAAAAGTAGTCCCACACCAGACCGCTGAAAACAGCCGCAAAAATAATCGGTCCACGGGAGGCAAATCCGGCCACCACGAGAATGCTGAGAAGGAATAGTGAGCCTAAGGCTTGGTAGCCGATCAAAGGCATAAGTCCATATGACAGAACGGAGACGAAAGTTAAAAAGAAGCTGGTATAATAATAAGACAACCACTTCGACTTAAATTCAGGAACCCGTATGTGCCATCCCCGATATCGCGGAGGGCGCTCCGCACGAATCACATGGACATCGATTTTGCCGGTTGTGCGCACCAGTTGGTCCAAAAGGGTCCCCCCCGCGATCAAATCTTTTAAAAAACGCCGATCGGGACGCCCCATGATAATCTGAGTGACATTTTTTTCCTCGCAAGTCCTTTGAATGGCGGCGGCTAAATGCGTATCGACCGTCGTCACGATCTCAGCCCCCAACTCCCGCGCCAATTCAATGTTTTTTTTCAGGCGGATTTCATCGTCTTTTTCCAGACTTTCACCCGTATCCACATAGAGTGCGATCCACGGGGCTTCAAGACTATACGCCATTCGCCGTGCTGCGCGAATCAGGCGGGGAGAATATGGGCTATGACTTATGGCGACCAGCAATCGTTCGTTGATGCTCCAAGGCCCTTCAATGCCCTTAATGGCCATTTGTCCTTGTAAGTCCTGATCGACTTTTTCGGCCGTCAATCGCAACGCCAATTCTCTCAGGGCTGTGAGATTTTCTTCCTTAAAAAAATTCTTTGCTGCCAGTTCCGCTCGTTCACCAAGATAGACTTTCCCTTCTTTGAGTCGTTGTAACAATTCTTGCGGTGGCAAGTCGATCACTTCGATTTGATCAGCAATTTCCAGGAGAGAATCGGGAACCGTCTCACGGACGACCACACCGGAAATCTGTGCCACCTGATCATTGCGGCTTTCGATATGCTGTATATTGACTGTGGTATATACATCGATGCCAGCATCCAGAATTTCGATCACGTCCTGGTGGCGCTTTTGATGGCGGGCCGTTGGCACGTTAGTATGAGCCAGTTCGTCGATCAGAACGATGTCGGGTTTTTGTTCAAGAATCCCGTCCAGATCCATTTCAGATAAAAAAGAGCCTTTATACTCCAGCAACTTCTTAGGGATGATCGGAATTCCGGACACCAACTCTTCCGTCTCACGGCGGCCGTGTGTCTCCACCACCCCGATTTTCACTCGTTTACCGCGGGCCAATTGTTCGTGGCCCGAGCGTAACATGGCATAGGTTTTGCCAACGCCGGGACACATGCCAAGAAAGACGCGAAGTTTGCCGCGTCTATCAAGGCTCTCCATTTTTTGCACCGCCCGCAAAATCTGGTCTGGATTTCGTCGGCGTTGTTCATTCATGGTTGAAACCTCTCGTCGAGGGCGAGGTTGAGCTTCAGGACATTAACACGCTCTTCGCCTAAAAATCCCCATTGACGGGCTTCAACCAAGCTGTCGACAAGTTCTTTGATGGTAGATTCCAGTTGGTTGCGGGTTTTAGCGATCCGCTCAATTTGCATATAGGCATCATCTCTTTTGATGTGTGGGTCCAGGCCGCTTGCGGAGGCAAAAAGGAGGGTGCCCGTCATCCCCTGTTTTTTTCGCTCTTCGACTTTTTGTATCAAATCATGACTGATGGGGCCTGAGTTACTTCCTCCGGACGTCATTGGATTATGGTCAACCGCCGACGGTCGCGACCAAAAATACCTGTCCGATTTGAAACTTTGACCGATCAGTTCTGACCCAACCACCGTCCCACGGCGCGGCGACAGGAGGCTTCCCCCAGCCTTTTCAGGAAAAGCCATCTGAGACACGGCTGTCATCACGAGGGGGTAAACGAACCCCAGCAGTATAGAGAATACTGCAAGCCATCGAACAGAGGTAAAAAAGACCTTCATGATACAGCCCCTAGTGCAACAACTATGATATCTATAATTTTAATGCCAATAAATGGCGCCACGAGTCCACCAAGACCATAAATCAATAGATTCCTTTTTAAGAGTGCTGACGCTCCGAGCGCGCGATATTTCACCCCTTTAAGGGCTAACGGAACCAACAGAATAATGATCAAAGCGTTAAAAATGACTGCGCTTAATATAGCGCTATGGGGAGATTCGAGACCCATGACATTTAATTGACCAAGGGGGCCTGTTTGTCCCCCTGTCGCATATAACGTCGCGAATATTGCGGGAATGATGGCAAAATATTTGGCGACGTCATTGGCCACACTAAAGGTGGTTAAGGCGCCCCGTGTCATGAGGATTTGTTTGCCAGTCTCAACGATCTCAATTAATTTCGTCGGGTTACTATCCAGATCCACCATATTCCCGGCTTCGCGGGCTGCCTGGGTCCCCGTGTTCATGGCGACCCCCACATCGGCCTGGGCGAGGGCCGGTGCATCATTGGTGCCATCTCCTGTCATTGCCACCAAAAGTCCTCTATTTTGCTCGTCGCGAATGCGTTTTAATTTGGCTTCTGGGGTGGCTTGCGCCATAAAGTCATCCACCCCTGATTCCGCAGCAATCGCAGCCGCTGTTAAAGGGTTATCCCCGGTGATCATCACGGTTTTAATTCCCATCTTCCGCAGTTCGGCAAATCTCTCTTTAATGCCTCCTTTAACGATGTCCTTGAGATAGATAACCCCCAAAACCTGGGCATCCTCACAAACCACCAAGGGTGTGCCGCCATTTCTTGCAACGTCATTGGCGATGTCTTCCACCTGGCTGGGAAGATGCCCGCGCAAAGATTCGATGTGTTTTTTCACCGCATCGAGAGCTCCCTTGCGTATTTGCACCACCTGGCCGTCGCGTTTGATATTGATGCCACTCATGCGGGTATGGGCTGAAAATGGTATAAAGTCGATTTCATGTGGGGTATAATTTTCGGCCCGCATATTGAATTTTTCTTTCGCCAACACCACCACTGAACGGCCTTCCGGTGTTTCGTCACTTAATGATGCGATTTGGGCCGCCTTGGCTAGTCGATGTGGATCGATGCCCTCTGCTGCAACAAACTGATGGGCCATGCGATTACCTAAGGTAATCGTCCCTGTTTTATCAAGAAGCAATACGTCAATATCACCAGCAGCTTCCACGGCCCGTCCACTCATTGCAATCACATTTTTTTGAATCAAACGATCCATGCCGCTGATGCCGATGGCACTTAACAATCCTCCGATTGTGGTTGGTATAAGGCACACGATCAGAGACACCAGGACGGGCATCGTCACGATCCCGGAGAGGTCTTGTAAGGCTGCCCGACCCGAATAGTCTGCAAAGAACTTTAAGGTGACAACCGACAGGATAAATATGAACGTTAATCCAGTCAGCAAAAGTGATAACGCAATTTCATTGGGTGTTTTTTGCCGTTTCGCCCCTTCCACAAGCCCGATCATTCGTTCGAGGAAACTTGAACCTGGGTCGGCCGTGATGCGGATTAAAATGCGATCGCTGATAACCCTTGTACCACCGGTGACCGCACTGCGATCGCCACCGCTCTCCCGAATGACTGGGGCTGATTCTCCCGTAATAGCCGATTCATCAACGGTGGCGATGCCATCGATCACTTCACCGTCGCCGGGAATGACATCACCGGCCTCGCAAATCACGGTATCCCCTTTTCGCAATTCCGTGGCATTGACCCTCTGCTCATCGCTTCCCATGATCTTACGAGCAATGGTTTGCGCCCGCGATGCCTTGAGGCTTTCAGCCTGTGCTTTACCACGGCCTTCCGCAATTGCTTCAGAAAAATTGGCAAATATCACAGTAAACCAAAGCCAAAGGGATATTTGGCAATCAAACGATGAAAAATGCCCCTGAGACATTCCTATCACGACGGAACCGGTGGTCATTATCGCCCCAATTTCCGTAATGAGGATGACCGGGTTTCGCGCCAACACACGGGGATCGAGTTTTTTGAACGACTCGACCATCGCGCTCCGAACCATCTCTCGGGTAAACATCGACTTGCGCATGAAATGCTCCTAAAATGACTTTCCATTCAACATCAATAGATGCTCAACAACTGGTCCCAAAGCGAGTGCGGGAAAAAACGTTAATGCACCAACGATAAGAATGACGGCCACCAATAAGATCGCAAACAGACCGTTGTCGGTGGTAAACGTGCCAAATGACGGAGGCGAATATTTTTTCTGGACCATATTGCCGGCAATTAAGAGGACTGGAACAATGACGGCATAACGTCCGATCAACATAGCGACACCTAATGCGAAGTTGTAATAGGCGGTATTGGCATTCAAACCAGCAAAAGCACTGCCGTTGTTCCCGGCAGCAGACGTGAAAGCATACAAAATTTCGGAAAGACCGTGAGGGCCTTGGCTGGATAACGATGATAACGCGGCAGGATAGACAGCCGAAATCCCTGCACCAATCAGAATCGCTGCGCTGGGGGCTATGATGGCAATGAGGACCATTTTAATGTCATAGGCTTCAATTTTTTTTCCCAGGTATTCAGGGGTACGTCCAACCATCAATCCCGATAGAAAGACCGTAAGGATAACGAATAGAATCATGCCGTAAAGACCGCTGCCAACGCCGCCGAATACAACTTCTCCCATCATGATATTTAACATCGCCATGCACCCAGCTAACGGTGACAACGATGAATGCATGGCATTCACCGACCCATTGCTGGCAGCCGTGGTCAA
>JAKQGS010000135.1 GCA_029556045.1 Pseudomonadota bacterium
TATCTCTTCCAAAACCTTCTGGGTGGTCACGATCTGATCCCGATAATGGGTATGACTGACATCCACCACGTGCAGGAGTAAATCCGCTTCCGATACTTCATCCAACGTGGATTTGAAGGATTCCACCAGAGAGTGAGGCAAGTCTCGGATAAAACCAACGGTGTCAGATAGCAGTATTTTTGGCCGGGTGCGGGGATCGATGGTCTTGATGTTGGTATCCAGGGTGGCAAACAGCTCGTCCTTGCCTTCGATGGTGGCCTTGGTGAGGCCCTTCATCACGCTGGTCTTGCCACTATTGGTATATCCCACCAGCGCCACCTTGAGCTCGCTGGAACGGGCCTTACGCTGAATCAGTTTTTCCTTGCGAATCTGTTCCAGCTGCATCTTTAATTTATTGATGCGTTCACGCGCGCGACGGCGGTCGATTTCAATCTGCTTTTCACCCATCCCCCGTGACAGGTGGCCACCACCCGCTTGCCGTTGAAAGTGGGTCCACGCCCCCGCCAGACGCGGCAGCAGGTATTCCAGACGGGCAATTTCCACCTGGGTTTTGGCTTGGGTCGTGCGGGCATGACGGGAAAAAATTTCCAGAATGACACCGGTACGATCCAGCACTTCTTTGCCGGTCATCTGTTCAAGGTTGCGTACCTGTGGTGGCGAAAGAGCCCGATCCACCACGATCAATGGTGCTCCTGCCCGCTCCGCCATTTCTTTGATTTCCATCACCTTGCCGGTGCCCAACAGACAGCTTGGGGTGAGTTTTTGCCGGCGTTGAATGATTTTGCCACGCACAGGGACCCGCAGCGTGGAGAGAAGAGACTGCAGCTCCTCCAAGCCATCTTCAATACGGGCGGCGTCTTCCCCCTGCAACTGGATACCGACGATGATCGCGCCCCCTTCCGCATGCGGAGCCAGGGTACCTTTTATATCTTCCACGTCACCTCACTCTGCCCGTAGGCATGCCGGATTTTGGTAGATTTTAATTTAGCTGATTGACCGTAAAAACTAAAGGGTTTTCGGGCCTTGGACAGGGAATTGACACGAAACCATCCGGCTGGAAGGTCTCTCTAAAAATTGACGGTAACCTGGTGATTCAGAAAACAGCGCATGGGGAAAGGCTCGCCCCCTGTCTGCGTTACGTGAGGGTTGGGTAAACGGTAGTGAAATTCAAGAGTCTGGTTTCCTGCAACCCGGCCATATTTTTGGTGAGGGGCAAAAAAGCGCAAGAAGTGGAACGGACCCACGGTCGACGATACGAACGTTTCTCCTTCACGATCCGTCAATTCGATGGGCATCAAGCATCGCAGCTCCCAGGAATTCAGGTCTTGAGACATCTCATTGCGCAGGATCAGATTGCCGGTTGTCCGATCAGCGCTCACCCCCTGCAACTCGATCCGGACGCCCGCCGCCTCTCCGATTTCATGGGGAACCAACTCAAACTGCCGGGGAGACTCCGCCAATTCCGGGCTGCGAAGCTCAAGCATATAGGAAGGAGACTCCGCCGCACCATCCCGCCCTTGCCATATGCTGAAACCATGGGAACCCACCTGGCATGTTTGAACGTCCACAGCTCCCGAGGACTTTTCGCTGTTCATGGGGGGATTTTTGATTTGAAAAGTACCAAGATCAGAGGTCAACCAACTGAAACCAACATCATTATAGACGAGGGATATAATCTTATGGCAGGAAAACGTGAGCATCAGTTCCCGGCGCAGATCCCCTTCCCAGGTCTCACCGGTTTGCAGACGGGTCACCACCGCGCGCCCGTCACCGGTATCATCTTTTTGAGGAACTTCGAGGGACACCCTGACCTCGTCGCTTCCCCTGATATCAAAGCGGCAATCAGGCTCTGAT